>CAYMTN010000100.1:12215-18273 GCA_964393335.1 uncultured Anaerolineaceae bacterium | reverse complement strand
TCTGGTTTGTGTCGTAATGCGTGATGCACCGTCAGGCTTGTTTTGAGATTGTTTTTGAGAAACCTGTAACAACTTTTCATCATCAATAGGAGACTCGTACATGTCATCGTTGACGGGAGTGCGCGCATTGATCATCGAAGACGAGCAAACAAGTATCGACGTGTTGCAGAATCTGCTCGATCAACTGGATATCAGTACATCCGTCATTTATGGCGGCGCGGATATCGCCGATACGATCAGCAGAACAGCGCGCCCAGATGTTATTTTTCTTGATCTGGAAATGCCGGGGTTGAACGGTTACGAGGTTTTGGAGCTGCTGCACGCGGATGCCGAATTTGACGGCGTGCCGGTCGTGGCTTATACCACGCACATCAGCCACATGAACAACGCGCGGCGCGCAGGATTCCACAGTTTCCTGGGCAAGCCGCTTCATCGTTATGATTTTGCGGATAACCTGAATCGTATCCTGAATGGCGAATCTGTCTGGGAAGCCCCTTAGCCCGGGTGTAACCTGCCTTCCCGGCTGCTGGACGATACCGGGCTAAACGTTTTTGTCCAGCGGCAGCAACCCGTCCAGTTCGTGCAGCACCAACAGCGCCGCCGCTACGGCGGCGGTTTCGGCGCGTAGGATACGCGGTCCCAGCGTCACGGGTACGACTGCACAGTCCTCAGCACGTGTGATCTCGTTTTCTTCAAACCCTCCTTCAGGGCCGATCAGAATCGCCACAGATGCCGGTGGTCTGGCACGGAATCCGGCCAGCGTGTCACGCAGCGTGCGTGCCCGCTCCTGTTCCCAGGGAATCAACGCCAGATCACACTGCGCCGCCTCGCTGATCGCCTGTTCAAACGACAGCGGGTCCGCGATAGTGGGTCGCATACCCCGGCGCGACTGCTCTGCTGCTTCGGTGACGATCCGCTCCCAGCGCTGGAGCTTGTTATCGCGCACGCTCTCCAGCGGTATGACAGTCCGTGCCGATACTACCGGTACAAACCGCGCCACGCCGATCTCGGTACATTTTTGCAGCGCCCACTCGAAGTTGTCTTTTTTCAGCAGGCATTGGTACAGCGTGATGTGAACTCCCGGCTCTCCGCTGGCGGGGCGTTTGTCTCGGACCGTGCCGCGCGCCAGTGTGTTCGTCACCTCGGCGAGTTCGACCTCATATTCCCACCCCCGGTTATCCAGCACGACGATGCGCGCGCCTGGGCGCATCCGCAGGACGTTACGAAGCTGGTAGGCTACCTCGTCTCGCAGCACGACAGTTGGCTCGTGCAGCCAGTGAGCGGGAATAAAAAAACGGTGCATGTTCAACTTCCTGGATGAGTCGTTACGAATACGTCAGGCGCTTGGGCAGCAGGTTGCGGATACGGTTGGGCTGGACCTTTCCGCGCCCGATGAACCGCCCCCGGCTGTCTTCCAGCAGAATCACGCTGCCGGGCGGGTACGGTACGTCCAAACCGCGCAAGTCTCGCCCGGCCAACCAGATCGCGCCGGTCTCGTCTGGCACGGGGCACCGGCTGCCGGGAAACTGCGCATCGAACCGCGTGATCAACTCGTGCGAGGGCGTAAATTCGCCCCCGGCCCATTGGCCGATCATCAATCCGGCAGCGACATGCGGCAGCGATCCAAATCGCGTTATTACGCGCTCCGGCATGGCAAACACCAGCTTTTCGCGCGCCCACAGTGTCAACGCGCGATCCACGACCACGCCGTTCAGGTCAAAACCAAACGAATCCGACAACAGCCTGCCGATCAACGCCTGGTCGGCGGGCGGCAGTGGTGCGAACCCGCTCTTTTGCCAGGATGCCACCGGCTGCGGCTCCGCTTCGACGTCGATGGAGGCGTTCTTACGTATCCGCGCCGCGAAAAAGCCGGAGGTATGGTACAGGTGCGGCCACAGGCGGTAGGCGTGGCGCACCCCGGGATCATACAGGCGCTCGCCATCCGAAGCCAGTCCCGGCGCGTCAACCACCGGCAACTGCTCGACGGTTTCGACCACTGCCTGTGGATAGCGGCGCAACAAGTCGTCTAGAATCCCTTCATCTTCTTCCGGGGCCATCGTGCAGGTTGCATACACGATCTCGCCACCTGGGCGCACCACCTGAAACGCGCTGAGCAGCAGCGTTTTCTGGCGCTGGCACAAACCCAATCGCTCGCGGTCGGAGATCGTGCGGGACTTTCGCCCGGTGGTGATCCTCAGCGTATCCCCGCTGCATGGCGCGTCAAGCAGCACCTTGTCGAACACTTCCGGGAACCAGCGCCCCAACCGCTCGCCAGGGAAATGAGTTACCACCACGCCCATGACGCCCCACATCTGGAGGTTGGAACGCAGTGCCGCGATGCGCCCGGCGCTGGTGTCGTTGGCGAGGATGATCCCACGATCCGCGAAACGATCCGCCAGGTGCGTCGTTTTGCCGCCAGGAGCCGCCGCCAGGTCCAGGACCAGCGGGGCCGGGTCCGGGCTGAACATTTCGCCGGGCAGCATCGATGCCGCGTCCTGAATAAAATACTGGCCCATGTGGTATTCCAGCGTATCCCCGATGCGCTGGTCGTGCGCCAGAATACGCCAGCCCGCCGGGCAAAACGGCACCGGCTCGATCTGCCAGCCGTACCGTTCCGGCCAGACCAGCCGCGCGGAATCGACGGTGGTTTTCAGCGTATTGATCCGAATGGCAGGCACGCGCGGGCGGTCCAGGGCCGCGATCAACTGTGCCATGTCGTCCGCGCTGAGAAACTGCCGGTAATGATCCAGGCGTTCGAGGATATCGTCGGGGGGAGCTGTGTCATTCATGAGTCTGGCGCTTTGTCCAGGCAGTACACCAGCTCGTTATCGAACTCGATCTCGGCTACCGGCCAGGGACGGTCTGCAACCAGTGCGTGAACCTGCTGGCGGTAGGCATCGATGACGGTGTGCCGTCCGGTGCGGCTGCGCGTCGGCGACGACAGCACGATCCAGCGCACGTCGAGCGCATCCAGCAGCGGCAGCACGATCCCGTGCCGCCGTTTTTCCATGCGGTGAATCTCTTTGAGCAGCAGCGCCACGTCCCCCGATTCGTGCGGTGGATCGACCAGAATATCCTGCATGATCGCTGCGCCGCCCACGCCTTGCAGCGCAAAATACTGGTTCAGAAATGCCACACGCTGCCGGTGAATGTCGTAAGCGTAATAGTGCGCGCCGGGCGGCAGGTCCATCCAGGGCAGCGCCAGCGGGTTCAGCCCGCACGCCATGTCGAGCAGCACAGCCGGGCGGCCTGTCATCGCGAAAATACGCGGGTAAAACGTATCAAGCAATTCCAGGCGCTCGCGTGTCGAGTCGTGTTCGCGCATGATCTCTGCACATACCTGTTTGATCGCGTCCTCGCCGCCTGACTCAAATGCCGACGCCAGCCGCTGCCCGGCGGCCTCATAATCCGGATCGCCCAGGTACAGCGCGATCACTTCGTGCAGTTTTTTGCGCGCCGACTGGATCGCCGCCTTAGGGTTCGGCTGGCGCTCCAACTCGGTCAGCACAATATCGCGGATCGTTTGCTCGCTGACGCCCACCGCGCGATATTTCTTCGACTGCGTGATGTCGCGGACGATGGCGTCGATGTCGGGCGGATCGTGTCGTGACATCCGGTTATCCCTGCCGCTTGTCCACCAGGAAAGCCAACTCCGTCTCAAACTCGAAGCGCTCCACCGGCCACCTTCTGCCCGCCAACAGGGCATCCAGGTGCGCGCTGTACGTCTCCACCATGCCCTTGTCGTATCCGCCCAAACTGCGCACCGGGAAGGACACCACCACGTAATCCGCCTGGATGCCATCCAACAAACGCTGCCCCGCCGCCTTATCGATCTGCTCCAGGCAGGGGATCGTCTTCAGAATCAGCGCGACGTCCGCACGTTCCGGCGGGATGAAGCGGCTTACGTCGCGGGCCTGAGCCTGCCCCTCCACACCGGCCAGCTGCATACTCGCATTGATGAAATCGATCATATCTTCATACATATCATAGGCGGCATACACCGCACCGGGAGCCAGCGGCATCCAGGGAATCGCCAGGGGATTCAGCCCGCACGCGATATCCAACACAGACCCGACCGGCGCGAGATCGGCCAGCACGGTGTTATAAAACTCACTCAAAATAGGCAGGCGCTCGCCCGTAGATGCGTGATGAGTCATCACGGCCCGGCACGCCTCGCGGAAAGCACCCGGTTCGGGCGCGTGCGCCGCGCATTTCAACGAGTCCAGCCACGCCTCATACGGCATGCTGCTATCCAGGTACGCCCCGCCGACCTGGTGCAGTTTGTTTTTCGTGGCTTTGATCGCGGCTTTCAGGTTGCGGCGCTTGGGCAGTTCATCCGCCCCAACGTGCCGGATCAATTCAGCGCAGATACGGCCATGTTTGGGGCTTTGCCGCACCGCATCCACCAGGCGATCCAGCATGTCATCACCGTGACTCATGGTCTGCTCCCCGCAAGCAGTCCATCAGTCTTATCATAAAACGCACGTTGTGGATCGTCGCCAGCCGCATGAACAGCGCATCGCCGATCTTATACAGGTGGTGCAGGTAACCCAGCGAATAGCGCGTACAACATGCGCAGTCACAAAACGGCGATACCGGCGTGCTGGCTTTGATATGCTTGTCATCACCGGCATATACATACGCGAACCAGTCGTCGCTCGCCCCGCCGATAGCGCGCGGGTCATCCGTCGTGAATACGTACAGCCTGCCGTTGCGCGCGTCGCGAGTAGGCATGGCGCTGTCAAACATTGGGTAGCCCATGCGCGCGCAGGCGGCCACGTTGCCAGGGTGCCCCACGCCCAGCGCGTGTACCGGCAGGTGCGGCGGCACGAGTTCGCGCGTCAGCGCCAGCATATCGGTCAGCAGATTATTATCGCTGTCCAGCGGCCACCCGCCGTATCCAAACCCATCAAAGCCGATCTCAAGTAAATCGGCGGCACATTGGCTGCGCAGCTCGTGGTTAGCGCCCCCCTGGATCACCGCAAACAAGAGCGGGCGCTCGGTGCCAGCCAGCCGTTTCTGGCCGGCCAGGCGCTCAAATTCCCGCTTGGAACGCCGCGCCCATTCGACGGTGCGCTTGACGCTTAACTGCTGTTCGGCAAGCGGATCGTCGGCATGGGTGCAGTCGTCCAGGCACACGAGAATATCCGCGCCATAACTCATTTGAAGCTGGATACTTTTCTCCGGCGTGAGGCTGAACTTTCGCCCGCTGCCATCTGGCGTGAAGATCGCGCCCTTGTCGTTCAGCCGCCCGTATTTTGGATTCTGGCGGATCAGCGAATACACCTGAAATCCGCCGGAATCGGTCATAATAGGCCGCCGCCAGCCGGTCATGTGGTGCAGCCCGCCCAACGCGCGGATCGTCGTGGAGCCGGGGCGCTGCATCAAGTGATAGGTATTCATCACCAGCGCCCCCACGTCACATGCTTCCAAATCCGCGCTGTCGACGGCGCGTACTACGCCGCGTGTTGCATCCGGCAAAAAAGCGGGCAGTCGCAGGTCGCCATGTGGCAAAGAGAGAAGACGCTCACCCATCCTCAGCGGTCCCATTCGCCATCGTCGTCAAGATCAGCATCCGGCGGACTTGCGGCTGAATCCTTCCCGGCGATGACAACCGTATATTCGCCGCGCGGTTCCTCGTCCTGAAACACCGCGATCAAACCAGAGAGCGTACCCCGGTGAACCGTCTCATAGAGCTTGGTGAGGTCGTTGGTCACGGCGGCAGGCCGATCACCCAACACCGCCAACGCGTCTGTAAGGAACTTCACCAGGCGGTAGGGGCTTTCGTAAAAGATGAGCGTATGCGGCGATTCCTGGTCAACCGCCAGAAAACGGCGGCGCGGCCCGCCTTTGCGCGGCGGGAATCCCCGGAAGGTGAATGAATGCATCGGCAGCCCGGACAGCACCAGCGCCATGATCACCGCGCTCGCGCCCGGCACCATCGTCACCGGTAACCCGGCGTCGACCACGTCGCGCACCAGCGTAAAGCCGGGATCAGAAATGCCGGGCGTCCCGGCATTGGTCACCAGCGCCACCGATTTACCGTCTTGCAGCGCCT
>CAYMTN010000100.1:0-12205 GCA_964393335.1 uncultured Anaerolineaceae bacterium | reverse complement strand
TTAATCAAAGCGTTCATTGCAAATCTTCTTTCGCGTCTTGCAGCGCCTCGATGATTTTGCGTCCGGCGCGCTGCTCGTTGTGCTCAAAAAACGCGATTTGCGGCTTTTTGATCTCGAAATGTTTGAGCAGCAGCCCGGTTTTACGCGTGTCCTCGCTGGCAACCAGATCGACGGAGCGCAGCGTTTCCAGCGCGCGTAAACTGATGTCACCCAGATTGCCAATCGGTGTTGCGACCAGATAAAGCATGGTGGATTCCCCGGTACGCCACAGGGGCGCTGAGCGCGCCCCGGTACCAGATTCGATGTGCAGCGTCACACGCTGAGCTTGAACGGGTTGAAGTCGGTGTGGCGGTCGTAGTAGTCTTCGTGTTCAGCCGCTTTGAGCAGGTTCACTGCCCGGTAAGTGAACGGCGTCAGCGCCGCCTCGAAACCGACCTTGAGGATATAGTTGGTCACGATCAGCGACAGCATGATCTCCAGCGGGAACACCCCAAGCAGCGTGGCGATCGACATGAAGACGGTCGTATCGACGGCTTCGCCTACCAGCGTGCTGCCGATGGTGCGCGTCCACAACCAGCGCCCCTCGGTCCAGACCTTCATTTTCGCCAGAACATAACTGTTGGAAAACTCGCCCAGGAAATACGCCACCAGGCTGGCGACGATCAAACCGCTGACCCCGCCCAGAATAGCGTCGTAAGCATCCTGGCCCGCGTAGCCCATCCATTCAGATTCGCCGGGCATCACGCCCGCGAACCACACGAAAATGCCGAGCATCACGTTTGCGCCAAACCCGGCCCAGATCACACGCCGGGATCGCCTGTAACCGTAGACCTCGGTCAGCACGTCCCCAAAAATGTAGCTGATCGGGAAGACCAGCGTCCCGGCGTCAAACGCCAACGCAATCGGCCCCAGCGACATTTTGAGATCGATGATCTTGGCGCTGCTGAGCAGGTTGCTGATCAACAACACGGTGACAAACAGCGCCATCACCAGATCGTAGTAACGGTAGTTGCGGTTCGTTTCAGCATTCATGCCCGCTATTTTAGCACACAACTGGAGGGAATTACACGGGGGTTTTGCGCCAAAATCGATCGGATTACGCTGAGTCCACGTTTAGTTGGGCCGGTGCGCCGGACAGCGCGATGATCTGCACCAGCCTCGTCCAGCAGTCGCGACACATCACCCAGGGGGCAACGGCCCTCTATTCGTCATCCTGCGGCGCGGGCTGTGGCAGCCAGCCGAACGGCGTCTCGTCGTCCGCCAGGTTATTCGACGGGACGGATCGCTGGCGGCGCGAGCGGGGGGTCTGGCGCGCGCGCCGTTCTTTTTGGATTTGGATGCGCCCCAAGCGCCGCAGGTGTCCGGCATAGAGCATCTGGTCACGCGGGAGATCGTCTTGCAGCGCCACCTGGGCAATACCCCGCGCCACGAGGCCGACCGGCTGCGGCGTGCGGCGTCCAACCAGCACCCGCACAAACGGCAGCGATCCAACCCACGATAGCGTCGCAAAAAAGCGCCCGCCGCGCTGCTCGCGCGCAAACAGCATCGGCGCGCGAATAACCGCCCAGCGCAGCCCGCTGTTCCGCAGATATTCTTCTGCTTCACGTTTGCTGCGCAGGTATTCCGACGAGACACCCGGCGGGCGCGACATCGCGCTCAGCAGCACGAAATAGGGCACGCCATCGCTTACCGCCATGCCAATCACGTTGCGGGCGGAAACCAGGTTCAACTGGTGAAATGTCAGGCCGCGCTCCGGCTGCGCGCGAATGCTACCCACCAGGTGAATCACCACGCCGTACCCACGCGACCGCCCTTTGAGGCTGGCGCTGTTCCACACGTCGCCGGATACCATGTGCACATGACGGCGCAGCGCGCCCAATTTTTCTTCGTATTCAGGGCGCACCAGCACGGTTACATCCGCGCCTACATCGACCAAAGCCGCCACGACGCGCAGCCCAATAAAACTGGTGCCGCCCGTGACAAAAACCCTGTTCCAGTTGCGCCTCGGCATGAATCGCTCAGATCACTTCCATCTTATGGAGAAGTCAAATAAAAATGGCAGAATGTAGGGGCGCTGCTTGCTGCGCCCAGGGCGGGGCAAGCGCCGCCCCTACGAAAAAACTATGCCATCTCTGATTGTGTTCTCCATTATGCACGGCCCCCAACTCAGCATCATTCTAACCGCAGGGCCAGAGGTGGTCAATTGCGCGCCTGACGAGTCACTTGCCATCTCACCCCAGTATGGTAATATAGTATACGGCTCGTATACTATTATACGACTCGTATACCATTCCCCAAAAGGGATATTGTATGTGCGCATCACCCAGCCGCCACGCACAACGTAAAGCCGCCACGCACCACTGTTTGTTGGATGCCGCGCGGGATATGATCGCTGAAAAAGGGTACAACAACGTTGAAATCCTCGACATCACCGACCATGCCAACGTGAGCAAAGCCACATTTTACAAGCATTTTCCCAACAAAGAAGAATGTGTCCGCGAGCTGATGGAGCGGGGTTTCGAGGCGCTGCTGGCGCAAATCTGGGGCGAAGACCCGGCGCTTTCCATCACGCCGGAATGGATACAAAGCAGCTTTGAGCAGATTTTCGGCTGGGCCGAGGAAAATCGCGAGCTGCTGCTGGTGATGGTCGGCGGCGGCGCATCAACCCAACTTAATGCTTTCGGACGCAGCTACATGGCACAAATCATCGAACGCAGCATCGTAACCGAGTTTGCCCAGAAACCCCACCCACCGCGTTTCCCGGCCAACGTCACGGCCCAGATCATCACCGGCATCATGATTCAACTGCTTGGCTGGTGGCTCGAAACGGTTACCGGCTATTCTGCCGTTGAGATGGGGCACATGGTCGCCACGACCTTACGTCACGGTGTCGTGCCTGAGGGAGCATGAACTCACGATTCGTCTTACACGGAGGTACTCCGCATGGTTTTTGAACGTATGGGGCATTTTGCGACCCGCTATCGCGTTCCAATCATCGTGATATGGATCGCCGCTGCCGCGATCATCACGCTGTTGGCACCGAACATCAACGATGTTGCCAGTTCGAACCTGGCCGATTTTTTGCCGGATAACGCGCCATTCGCCCATGCGGAAGCGGTATACAAGGCGGCGTTCCCCAACGATTTTTCGCCCAGCAATACCGTGATCGTGATCGATGCGCGTGACACGCCAACCGGCGTTTTTAACGAGAGTGCCCCTACTTTTGCGGACTCAATCGATACGCCCGTCGGGCGTTTTATCCAGGCCCTGCAAACATGGCTGACCAGCCCCGACGCCCCCTCTAACATCGAGTCGGTGGACGTACCCACCTCGTCAGCGGCGGCGGCGACGCTGATGGTGGCCTCCGACAACACCGGCGATCCCGCGTTGGCGAACCGGATCGCACTGGTACGAGTCAACCTGGCGACTTCCGCCTCCGAAGATGCCTCGTTAAAAGCGCTCGACGCCATCGACGCGTGGATGGAAACGCACCGGCCCGCCGGTGTGCGCACTTACCAGACCGGCAGCGCGCCCATCGTCACCAACACGACCGAATCGATCAAAACCAGCGTGGACCGCACGATCTGGGTTACGGTGATTCTGGTGATCGTCATGCTGCTGATCGTCTACCGTTCGCCGGTCAGCCCGCTGATTCCGCTGGCATCGGTGACGATTGCCTACCTGATTACGCGCGGTATCGTGGCTGCCATGGGCGACAGCATCATGACGATCACATCCTATGCCAACGTGTTACTCGTGGTGGTGATGTACGGGGCAGGCACCGACTACTGCCTGTTTTTGATCAGCCGCTTCCGCGAGGAGATGGCCGACCATCCCGGCATTGAGGATGCGACCGCGCACACGGTGCACCGCGTCGGCGAGACGATCACCAGCAGCGCAGGCACGATTTTCGTCGGGTTCATGGCGATGATCTTCGCGGAAATGGGCATCTTTAGGACCAGCGGTCCGGCCCTGGCCCTGGGGATCGTTGTATCGCTGCTGGCAGGGCTGACGCTGGTCCCGGCACTGCTGGCGACGCTCGGCGATCGCGCCTTTTGGCCCGGCACCGCCACGCACCGCGCTAACGGGCGCTGGTACAAACTGACGTCGAAATGGGTCAGCACCTATCCCCTGCCGGTGATCGTGGTGATCGTGGTGGTCATGGCTCCACTCTCAGCCTACGGCGTCAGCCAGCGCGTCGCGTACGACATCCTGGCCGACCTGCCGGACAACAAACCGGCGGTTCAAGGCTTTGACCTGATGAAAGACAGCCTGGGCCCAGGCGCCGCGCTGCCGGTGACCGTCGTCGTGACCGGGCGCGATCCAGGCCAGATTGCCGGGGACATCGTGCACCTGACTGATGACCTGGCCGCGCTGCCGGGCGTCGCAGATGTGCGCGGCTTGAATGACCCGTTGGGCCGGCATAACGGCCAGCCCACCAACCTATTGTCCGTCAGCAGCCAGCTTACACTGGCGCTGAGCATGTTCGACAGCGTCCAAACAGGCGGAAACACGTCGCCGGATGCAAGCCAGATCACGCAGATGCTGGCCAGTATGCGGCAGTACCTCGCCCTGCTGGTCGAACGTTTCCCCGAAATAACGGACGATCCCAACCTGCAAACACTGCAAACGCTGCTTGACAATCCGTTGCAGTTGGCGACTCACCAGGACGAATTACGCAGCGCCGTACAGGGGCTGGCCGAACGATTCCAGACAGTCGAAAATCCGTACATGATGCCAACCGAGTTAAGCGGTTTGCTGGCCGCCCTGCCTGATCAGCCCGGCTCTGGTGACGTGATAAATGCCAGTTTGCTGCAACAACTCACCACCCGGTACCTCGCCAGCGATGGCACCGCCTTTAAGCTCGACGTGATCCTGGCCGAGTCGCCCAGCAGCGACAAAGCCATGGATACGACAGCCGCGATTCGCGGCATCCTGGCGCGCTATCAGGATCATGGGGACGCGGTCGCCAGCGGCGGCGCAGCCGTGAATACGGACATCCGCGACACGATGAACCGTGACCTGCTGCGCGCTATCTCGTTTGTGCTCATCGGTATCTTTATCGTGCTGCTGCTGATGCTGCACAGCATCGTCGCGCCCATGTACCTGATCGGGACCGTTGTGCTGAGTTATACCTTCACCCTCGGCCTGACCAATCTCGTGTTCAAGACGTTCATGGGTGTCGAGGGGCTGACATGGTACGTGCCGTTTTTCGCGTTTGTCTTCCTGGTCGCACTTGGCATCGACTACAGCATCTTCCTGTTTGGGCGCATCAAAGAAGAAGTCGGTAACCATGGCATCCGCGAGGGCGTACACGTGGCCGTTGCCACGACCGGGGCGATCATCACGTCGGCGGGCATGATCCTGTCCGGCACATTCGCCGCGATGATGGCAGGCGAGATTGCGGGGCTGCTCGAATTGGGGTTCGCGGTGGCGGTCGGCGTGCTGATCGACACGTTTGTAGTGCGCACGGTGCTTGATCCGGCGCTGGCAGCGCTGTTTGGCCGGTGGACGTGGTGGCCCGGCGGCGTGCCCAAACCGCATAAACCCCGCCGCCAGACTCCCGCCGCAGAACCGGGCGATTGAGCTTGACTGCCGGACGTGGTAAGCAGCGCCTCCGCCGGTCTAGCGATCCCGGCGGGGCAGATCGACTTCTTGTCTGACCTCGACGCCGGGAAACAGCGTATCCGCCGCGCCGGGTATAGATCGACGCACCATGTCCGCCGTGAGGCCGTTCGCCGCGCAAATCGCGCCGTATAACTCGCCGCTGCGGCGCGGCGTACGTTCTTGTGTCTCGTGATCGCAGCCGAACAGCCCGAAGCGGAAGCGCGGATCGTACCCCTCGGCCCACTCAAAATTGTCGGTGAGCGTCCAGTAAAAGTACCCCTTCACCGGGTAGTTATGGTTGACCGCCTGCCACATGCTGCGGATACTGCGCACCATGTGCAGCGGGCGCAGCGTATCGTCGGGGTCGGGCGTGCCGTTTTCGGTGACATACAACGGCTTGCCGGTCCGCTCGCACAACCACTTGATCTGCTCGAACAACCCTTCCGGCCAGATTTCACCCACGCTTTCCGGCCCTAAGATGCCATCACGCGGTTGAGCCTGCTGGATGAACAATCGCTGCGGATAACGCAGGTTAAAACCCACTGAGAAGCGGTAATAATAATTCAGGCCGATCCAGTCGAGTGTGTCGCGTGCTTCGGGTACCTCGCTTTTGTGAAACGGAAAACGCAGCGTGCCAGTCACCAGCGCTTCGACGAATGCGCGGTTGAACATCTGGCGGATCAGGTTGCGGGCAGGCCGATGCAGCCACGCCGGACGGCGCGTGATCAGGCTGATCTGGTGTTTGGCGAAACCAACACGGGCTTCCGGCTGAATCTCCTTGATCGCATGAAAGGCTGCCGCATGGCCGCGCAGCATGTTTTCCGTCACGCGGAACGTCTGTCCGAGGCTCTTTTTGCCGGGAGGAAACCGCCCCACAAGATAGCCCTGCGTGGCGTAGACGAGCGGCTCGTTGATGGTGCACCACATCGTCACGTCGTGTCCCAGGTCTTCGACCACCACGCGCGCGAACCGTTCGAAGCGGCGCACCGTTTCCAGGTTGGTCCAGCCGCCCATGCCGCTTACCCACAGCGGATCGGTGAAATGATGCAGCGTGACCAGCGGCTCCATGCCGCGCTCGCGCAGCGCCGCGATCATCTGCGCGTACTGCTCGATGGCTGCGCTGTCAAACTTGCCGCGCTCCGGCTCGATGCGGCTCCACTCGACCGAGAGGCGGTGCGCGTTGTGGTGGAGCGCCGCCGCGCGGTCAAAATCCGCGAGATACTGCCCGTTCCACCAGTCACAGGCCCGGCCCGCCGTGTGTCCCTGGTAAATATGGCCGGGCGATGCCTCCCACGCGGCCCAATTGTTGTTGGTATTGCCGCCCTCGACCTGATGCGCAGCGGTGGCGGCTCCCCATAGGAAACCCGCCGGGAATCCAAGCGTAAAATCGACCATATTGGTAAGCACCTGTGATTGGCTGGTAATCTTCCGTTGGCCGTTACCCGTTCACAAACATAGAACGGGCACACGCACGGGTAACTGGTTCACGCCTTAAACACTAACTTGCCTTCCATGAAGCGCCGCGCCATGTACAACCCGGCAATCGCTACCGGGTCACGCAACTGCCCGTTCTCGATCAGGCGTTCGAAGCCATCAAACGGCACTCGCTCGATCTCGATCTGATAAATCTCGTCACCGACGCGGCGCGACGGGTTCAGGTTGCGTGCGAAAAACAGGTAGATGTTCCAATCGCCATGCCGCGCCAGCGGCTCAACGAAGCCCAGTGGAAACAACACATCGGCCTTATAACCGACTTCCTCTTGCAGTTCGCGGTTGGCCGATTCGGCGGGCGTTTCGCCGTCATCGATCCCACCACCGGGCAGCGTAAGCATATACTCACCGCTGTAAATGGCCGGTTCGCGGATGAACAGAATCTCACCAGCGTAGTTCATGGGGATAATGATCACGCCATACTTGCAGGCGAGAAACGGCTCGTCGTTGTAACCAGCATACAGGCTCAACCACCTGTGACGCGCAATCAGCCGGGTCTGAATGGGTGAAGGTTGATCAGACATGTCGCACGCTCCAATACAAACACGCGGATTATTGGGTCCATATTACCCCGGAACCATGACCGTCATGCCGCCCAATCGTTAGGGGCCGGACGCGTCACGCACCGGGATGGCCCAGATATACGACATCGGCATACACCTGGCGCGCGCCGGTTTCCACGTAGCCTAACTGCTCGGCCAGACTGCGCGACGCTTCGTTGTCGCCATCGACCAGGTAAATCGGGATGCGCCCGCCATCGACGACGGCTTTGGTCACCGCCGACGCCACGCTGACACCCCATCCCAGCCGCCGCACTGGCGCATCAGTGTGCACAAAAATCTCGGCAAAGGCCGGGCTTTGCCAGTTGATACCCGCCAGCGCCTGCTGCCCGCCCGACTCGATTACCGCGCGCGGCGTGCCATCCGGTGATGTTTTCTGGCGGACGAGCACATTGATCACCGGTTGGAAGCGGCGCACTTCCAGCCGGTAAATATCCAGAATGCGATACGAATCAACCCGCAGACTGCCCCCTACGAGCGAAAACTGGTTGAGCTTGGCGAACAGAATGTAAGGCCGGTCAGGCTGGAGGGCCTGTTGCAGCAAGCGGGCAGCGCAATCGGCGTCCCGGCACTGGAGCGTCACCAACGGGCGAAAGAGGTCGATCCCGGTCTGGAAGCGGCCCACAAACCCAGCGGTCCGCCCGGCCTCGTCCACCTCCGTGAAGAGGACAGAGCGGGCCGGATCGTGAAACAAGGCATAATACGCGGTAGGGGCGTCAGCAAAACTCGAATCGTCCAGCAGGGCGCGCACCCGTTTACGCTCTTCGTGAATCGACATAAGGTTACCGGCACGCCGGGGCTTACGGGTACAGGCGGTTGAGCATACGCGCGTAGGGCACCGTTTCGCGGATGTGCGGCAAACCGCAAATCCACGCGACGGTACGCTCGACGCCCAGCCCAAAACCCGCATGTGGCACGCTGCCGTATTTGCGCAAGTCCAGGTACCAGGCGTAATTTTCGGGATCAATGCCGATCTCGTCGATGCGCCGCTTGAGCAGGTCCGCGTCGTAAATGCGCTCGCTGCCGCCCGTGATCTCGCCGTACCCTTCCGGCGCGAGCAGGTCCACGCTGCGGCAGGATTCCGGGCGTCCATCGACCGGCTGCATGTAAAACGCCTTAGACGCCGTCGGATAATGGTATACAAACACCGGTTTATCAAACATCTCCGCGATGGCGGTTTCGTGCGGCGAGCCGAAATCGTCGCCCCAGGTGATCGCCAGCTCGGCTTTTCGCTCCGGGTCGTCGGTTTCGTCGGCCAGCTTACGCAGATGCTCGACGGCTTCGTCATAACTGATGCGCGGGAACGGTGGGATGATGTTTTCCAGGCGGCTGGTATCGCGCTCCAGAATCTCCAACTCGATGCGGTGTTTGCTGAGCACAGTCTGAATGATGGCGCTGACAAACTCCTCTTCCATAACCATCAGGTCTTCAAGCGAGTAAAACGCCATCTCCGGCTCGACCATCCAGAACTCCATCAGGTGGCGGCGAGTCTTTGACTTTTCGGCGCGGAACGTCGGCCCAAAACAGTACACTTTGCCAAAGGAGCCGATATTCGCCTCGTTGTAAAGCTGGCCGGTCTGGGCCAGATAGGCGGGGGTGCCGTAATAATCGATCTCAAACAGGGTCGTGGTGTTTTCGCCTGCCGCCGGGGTCAGGATCGGCGTATCGACCAGGGTGTAGCCGTGATCGTCAAGCCAGTTGCGGATCGTGTTGATGATCGTGGCGCGAATACGCAGAATCGCCCATTGGCGTGACGAGCGCACCCACAGATGGCGGTTATCCATCAAGAACTCGATACCGTGCTCTTTGGGCTGGATCGGATATTCTTCTGCCAACTGGATCAGCTTGAGGTCTTTTACGCCGATTTCATAACCGCCGGGGTAACCGGGCGCGCGCGCGTCAGACCGCACGACACCAGTCACGATCACCGATGATTCCTGGGTGAGCGCCTGGGTTTGCTCGAATATCTCTGGCGTGACTTCTTTCTTGAACACCACGCACTGCGCTATACCGGTGCCATCCCGAACGAGCAAAAATTGCAGCCGCCCTTTATCGGTGCGGTTGTAGAGCCAGCCGCGCACGGTCACTTCTTGCCCGTCATATTGGGCGATATCACCAAGCTGGATCAGGGTCGCCACGAAACACATCCTTATATTCTATGCTATAATCAAATTAATCCGGCGTATTCTAGCCCGGCAGCCAACAGTGGTCAAGAAGCCTCTTGCGGCGAGCCTACGGGTCTATCCGTGAATTCGTTTTGGTAGGGGCGCTGCTTACTGCGCCCGGCGATTTATGGATAGGGTGTAAGTCGGGACCCTTAAAAATTTTTATGTTTTTTTTGATGTTCATTAAAAAAATTCGTTGTACAATGGATATAAACGGTTTGACAACCCTATTTCAGTCGTTTTTCTACCCGGATAAGGAGGAAGTTCACTATGGCTGGAGCCGCTCCATCGTTTATCGAGATGGAACTGCGGTCTAACGACACGCGGCGACACTGGTCACCTACATCCCAGACTTACGCTCCCGCCGACGTGCTGCTGCGTTTCCTGGCCGAAGGCTGGCTGGTTAGTCCCATCGTTGGCCTGGAAGAACACTGGCACGCCGGAGTGCGCCGTGTTGACGTGTATCACTTCGAACTGACCAGGGACGAACAGTCACTGGTGCTACCGGTGCAAAGTAACCCGGTAGTGCGCCGCCTGATGCACGAGCGCCAGTTTCGGGTTGTGCTGCTCAAACGGGATAACGTGACGTTGGCCGAGGAACAGAGCAACGATTAGCCGATACTATTCACGGACGCGTTAGGGAGCCAAAAGGTGACAGACACACTGCCGGTGCTGGCTTGCACGGCAGTTTATAAATTTATTGTTGTTTGAGGACACAATTATCCGGCCCTGGAAGCCGGATTTTTTATGGAGTCGCGTCCGGTTGGACCGGTGCCGCAGGCACTAACCACCGCCGCACGCGCTCCGGCAGCAGCGGCGCAAACCGCGTTAGTTCATCCCGTGCGAATGGACGCAGCGCCAGCAGCATGACGCCATAGATCACCGGGGCCAGCGCGACGCCCGCCAGTGGCGCAACCTGCCAGATCGCCAGCAGCGCACCCAGCAGCACCAGCGCGGCTATCGCTGGACGCCACAGCGCGTAGCGCCAGCCCATGCCGCCCATCTCCTGCCGGATGATCCAGTAGAACGCCACAAACAGCGCACCTTCCGAGAAAATCGTGATGATGGCAGCCGCGCGGTAGCTGTAGACGGGCAGGAAGATCAGGTTCGTGACCAAGTTAAACACGACGCCAATCGCAAACGCAATGGTCAGGATGCGCTGGCGATCCAGCGCGACGATCACGTAGTTCGTCACGCTGTTAATCCAGCCAATCGGGATGCTCCAGATCATCAGTTGCAGGGCGATGCCACCGGCAGGCAGGTATTCTTCACCACCTAAAACACGGATCAGCGGTTCCGCGATGAAGGTCGTCAGCACCGCCACCGGCAGCGCCGTCATGACCAGCAGTTTGACCGCCAGCGTGTAGTTGCGCCGCAGCCCGGTGCGGTCCTCGTGGGCCTGCCGCGCCATGACCGGCAGCAGCGCCATCGTCAAAAACGCGGGGATGATGTTCAGCGCGTCCAGCCATTTGTAGGCCGTCGAATACTGCCCGACGACCGTATTACCGTTGATCGCTTCCATCAGCACCACGTCAATCTTGAAAAAAACCGTCGCCAGCAGGTGATTGATCATCAACGGCCAGCTTTCACCGATCATGTGCCGCATCAGCGCCGGGTCAAGCCGCTGGCGGAAAAACCCGCTGACCAGCGGACGCGCCAGCGCAGCCAGCACACCGAACGTCACCAGGTTGGTCACCACCGCGCCGCCCGCCAGCCCGACCACATTCCACCCCAGCAGCAGGGTTGCCAGCCCCAGCGTGACCTTCACGATCGTGCTGACCGTCGTGATCGCGGCGGGATATTCGGCCTTTTCGAAGGCATAAAACAGCGCGGTCAGGCCGGTGCTGACGCTGCCCGGCAGCAGCCCGACGTACAGCAGCACGATAGCGATGATCGCCTGCGATTCGAGCGCCGGGTCCACCGCCGCCTGCCGGATCACCAGGAAGACGATCAGCAGCGGCACGCCCATCACGGCCAGCCCCAGGCGCAGCGCCGTGCTGTTAAAGAGGTAACGTCCCGCCTCGTCGCGGTTGCGGGCCACGTCCCGCATGAGAAACGTGTTCAGGCCGAAGTTGGTCAGGATGTCAAACCAGCCGAAGATCACGATGGCGTAATAATAAATACCGGCATCCGCCGGGCCGAGGATGCGCAGCATGATGAACGCGAACGCAAAATCGATCCCCCGGTTGAACAGATTGAGAATGATCGGCGCAAGGCTGTTTTTGGCGATCCGTTTGGCGCTGTCGGCTTCGGCATCGACGCGGTACAGCCGCCGCCACAGCCACAGTATCAACATGAAGATCACCAGCATCCCGCTCAAAAACGATAGAAACGCGCCGACCTGGAAACGGCGGCCGCTCCCGGCGGGGATATCGCGCAGGC
>CAYMTN010000099.1:0-18311 GCA_964393335.1 uncultured Anaerolineaceae bacterium | reverse complement strand
TAATCAGCCACCGCGCCCTGAAAATCTCCCTGCGCCTTGCGTGCCAGCCCGCGATTATTGTACGCGCTGGCATGCTGCGGGTCGCGCCGGATCACTTCAGAAAAATCTGCCACCGCGCCTGCATGATCGCCGTGATGATAACGAGCCAGGCCCCGGTTGTAGTACGCCTTGATGTAATCGGGGTTGAGGCGCGCAGCTTCGCCAAAATCCGCGATCGCTTGCTCCAGGTGATGTAACTCATAATGAGCCAGACCCCGGTTATAGTACGCCCGGAAGAATTCCGGTTTGAGCGCGATCACCGCTGAATAGTCCTTGAGCGCCCCTTCGAGATCGTCGGATTGGCGTTTGCGATATGCCTGGGCGAAATACTCCTCCACGCCCAACTCAGCCCGCGTGGGACGGGGCTGGCCTGCCAGGTCGTGCACGATCTGCCGGACTGCGGCCACTTCATCGTCGGGAGCAGGTGTCAACGTGACATCAACTGGTTCCTTCAAAAAGCGGGAGCGCAGCCGGTCGATAGCCGCGTCAAATGACTCGTGGTGCAGGGCCAGCCCATTGTATTCCGGCAGCCGGGCCAGCGTGTCGACGAGGAACTGCCGGTTATCGTCAAAATTGAACCCCGCGACCGAGATCGGGATAATATGACGCCCGGTGTCAATCGCGTGCTCGATTTCCAGTTTCAGCGGATCGTCGGACAGCGCGCAGTGCTCCAATGAGCCGGGAAAGAGGATCACAATAAAATGGGCGCGGGCAGCAATCTGGTTCAACAACAGATCGAGCGGCGCATCTTGTGCCTGTTCACTGTCCATGAAAACATCGTAGCCGTGCTCGCGCAGATCCAAAAACACCGCGCGAGCGTGGACGGCGCTGTTTTCGCGGCGATAGCTGATAAAAACAGTCGCATTGACGTCAGGCATGTGTTTGGCTCCCCCACCGATGGTGATGCCGGACGGCTGGTTGCAGTCCACCGGCAAACCTATTTAAGCACATTAACCGCCGTTCGAGAATTGTCATTTTTGAGCAACCATCGCATCCGCGCGGCACAAAGGTTTTTTTACGATCTTTTCGGATTCATTACGAAACCCGCTCAAACCACCAGATCATCATAGAGTTGGTCAAGGCTCAGGTCCAGCGCGACAGTCTCACGGGTGCGCAGCGTCAGCGCGGCTGCCGCCACGCCTAACCGCACCGCTTCGTCAAGCGGCATGTCGTTCAACAGGCCAAAGATCACGGCGGCAGTCAGCGCGTCCCCGACCCCGGTCGTATCCACGACGGACGAATGGAGGGAAGGAATATGCCCGGCGCTGCTGCCGTCCGCGTAGGCAAGTCCCTGCTCGGCCAGGGTCACAATAGCGATCTTTACACCGTGACTCACCACACACTGCGCGGTTTCGATGGCGCTTTCGCTGGATTCGGGTGGCGCAGGATGGCCGCACAACGTCGCCGCTTCGAGTGCGTCCGGGGCGATCATGTACAGATCCGGCAGGTGTTTGATCAGCCGGGGTGTCAGCGCCTGGGATGTGGGGTCGGCACACACTGGCACATCGTATCGTTTGGCCCACAAAAAAACTGATTCCAGCGTGCGCGGCGGCAGATTGGCATCCACGACGATCATTGACGTCGCAGCAAATAGCGCGCGATGTTTTTGCAGGTAAGCGGGTGAAATAGCGTTCACAATATCGTATTCGCTAACGGAGACGACTAGCTGCCCGGCCTGGTCCAGCACGGCCATATAACTGCCGGTATGAACGTCCGGCAGTCGCAGCACGTAACTCATATCGACTCCGGCGGACTCTGTATAGCTGAGCACATAATCGCCGGGATGATCCTGACCAACCGCTGAGAGCAAAATCGTTGGCACTTCGAGCCGGGCCAGATTTTCGGCGATATTCCGCGCCACGCCGCCGACACTGTTTCGCACCACCCCCAAATTCGATTGTCCCATCTGGAGGGGATCATTCGGACGACCTTTGATATCGATACCTGAGGCCCCAATCACCAACACGGGTTGATCAGAGTTCATGACCCTACTCCCTGTTTTGCCGAAAACGCCGCAAGCTCATGCGTATCTCACGACCATACAACACATTGTGCCCCAGGCACAACCCAGCGTCAACGTCTCCACGCCTCTATTGAAAAACCACCCCCAAACGCGGTAGTATGCAACTAACCGCACGTGCCTTCGGTTTTTACCACGTCTCGACTTGTCAGGCTGCGGCGAAACGACTATAAAAGTGTCAGAGAATTGTCAATACGATATGGCATGGTATACCCAACGAGGTTAGGGAGAACAAGTCGATGGCTATAGACTCAGGCGATAGTTCCAATATGCCCAATCTGGAACAATTGATGCAGATCGGAATCCAGACCGCCAAAAAAGGTAACAAACCCAATGCCCGGGTGATTTTCCAGCAGATACTGGATGCTGACAAACAAAACGAACGAGCCTGGTTATGGATGGCCGCCGTCGCTGAAACGCCGATGGATCGCGTCCGGTATTTGCGAACCGTATTGCAGATCAATCCCAATAACATCACAGCGCTCCGCGAACTGGAAAACCTTCAACAGAAGAAGGAATCCAGCAACAGTCAAGTGATCAGATATGGGATCTTTGGCCTGATCCTGGTTCTGGTGCTCATAGCATTCGCCGTGCTTGTGCTTATCATACTATAACAACATCATCCTCACATCGCCCCTGGTATATAGTCCGATTCGCACGGGCGCGCATTACCGCCCACGGTGATGCGGGCTGTCTAGCTTTGGGAGCCAACTGGTTATAAGATACATCATGCGACGATGTGAGGTGTACTCCCAGCATAGAGGATAAATTCGCCTTGGCAAATGATGATATTCAAAACCTGTTGCGAATCGGGATTCAGGCGGCGCAAAGCGGCAACCAGGCGGCAGCGCATCGTATTCTGGAACAAGTGATCGAGCAAGCGCCAGACAACGAGTTGGCCTGGATATGGATGGCCTCTGTAGCCGAGACTGCCGCCGAACGCCGCGCTTGCCTGCAAAAAGTGCTGGATATCAACCCCGGTAACACGCGGGCCAGGCAGGCGCTTGACAAATTGCAGCGCATGACGCCTGCCGCTTCGCCTGCACGTCGAAGCGAATCACCCGGACCAGCGCCAGACTCCAACTTGCGTTCCCCGACGCGCACGCGCGCGGTGCGGACTGCCGAATTGGAGCGAGACGCGCTGCTCAAAGCCCATTCGCGCCGCCGCCAGCGCAGCCTGCCGCCGCTGCTGTTTACGTTGATCGCGCTTCTGGCCGTCGCCATGATCGCGGCGGGGCTGCTGCTGTTGTGGAACAACGGCCAGCCGGATGACGACGCCGCCCCAACCACGCCGCCAGCGGCGGCGGTGGGCGGGGCGGCAACACCCGTGACGGTCATACCCGGAGTGTACGTGACGCCGACGCCCATTGGCGGTGTGCTGCGCACCCTGCCACCGCGCGAAACGCTGCCGCCAACCTGGACACCAACCGCTACCTGGACGCCATCCGCGACCCCGCCGCCGACCGCGACCCCGCTGCCGCTTTCCGCCTACACGCTGATTGTTTCGTTCAGACCCACAGGCGACATCAACTGGGAGTTGTACACCATGCGCGCTGACGGGTCACAAAAGCAGCGCGTTAGCTTGCGGTTGCCGCCTGCACCGGAAGGCAGCGAGATCACGCTGTTACACGTCCGCGACGCGGCATTCTCGCCGGACAGGCAGCGCGTGGCACTCACCGGCCAGATCAGCGAAAGCTGGCTGGACGGCGACACGCAACAAACGGGCGAATACGAAGAGTTATTTGTGGCCCCGGCAGCAGGTGGGACCATCGAACGGCTGACCGAACAACATGCCAGCGCCGTCGAAGCGGCTACATGGTCCCCGGACGGGCAGCAGATCGCATTTGCATCTGATGCGGACGGCGATTTTGACGTGTACGTGATCCCGGCTGAGGGCGGTACGCCGGGTCTGCTGACGCGTGATCACCAGGCTGCCGACCGGTACCCGGCCTGGTCGCCGGATGGCGCGTACATCGCTTTTGCCTCGGACCGCAACAGCCCTGGCGAGTTGGAGGTCTTCCGTTTGGACGTCGCCACATCCGCCATCAAGCAGCTTACCGACAACGTCAACAGCAGTTATGCCCCGGCCTGGTCGCCCGACAGCCAATCCATCGTGTTTTTATCCAACCGGCTCGGAAACACCGATCTGTATGTCATGACCGCCAACGGAGACGGTGAACGAGCGCTGCTGGTGCGCGATGTGGAGGCCGAAGAACGGGACCCGGCCTGGTCGCCGGACGGAGAATGGATCGCGTTCAGCTCCAACCGCGCAGGCCCGGTGCTCGACCTGTTTATGATCCACCCGGACAGCAGCGGATTGCAGCGCATCACGCCAGGCGATGGCGACACGCGCTACCCCGCGTGGCAACCGTAATCACCATAGGGTATCTTTACGATATAGTCACCTTTTCTGAAGGAATGAGGGGGCAGCATGAGCAATCCAGAACCCAATCCCCAGGTAGAAGAACTGCTAAAAAAAGGCATCGACGCGGCACGTTCCGGCGACAAAACCACTGCCCGTGCGCTGCTGGAACAGGTTGTAGAGCTTGACCAACAAAATGAAAAAGGCTGGTTCTGGCTGGCAGCCGTCGTGGACGATGCCGATGAAAAACGCGTCTGCCTGGGCAATGTCGTGGTCATCAACCCGGACAACAAACGCGCCCAACGCCTGCTGGCCCAACTCGAAGGCAGCGTCGTATCTGGCGCAGCCGATGACCGGGCGGCTTTGCTGACCCAAACCGGTGTGAATCGCCGGGTTGTTTATCTGGCAATTGGGTTGGGCGTTGTGGCCGTGATCGCGCTGATTGTCGTATTGGCAGTCGTGCTGGGTGGAAACGGCGACTCCGACAAAACCCCGCCCCCTACCCTGGCAGCGCTTGGCCAGATGCCCTCAACCGAAGCGGCCCCACCACCGCCTGGAGAAACCCGTTCGCCAGCGCCTGCTTCGACCACGGATTTGACATCCGTACCGGCCACCGCGCTCGCCAGCGTGACACCGACCAACCGCCCGGCGACCTGGACACCTGTGCCCAGCAGCACGCCAGTTCCAGAGAGTCCGCCGACACTCTTTCCGCCACCGCCAACCACGCCTGCCGGGCAAATTGTGATGCGGTCTGGCCTGGTCGCCGGCGACCCGGACAACCAGCCGATTGTGCTGCTCAAGCCGGATGGCAGCAGCCAGCGCCCGATCATGTCCGATGGATCGCGCGGCCATACCCCGGTTCTGTCACCCGATGGCAGCCAGGTTGCCTATATCAAATATGCTCCCGGCACGCAGGAATTTCTGCTCGAACTGAACAACACGCAGGGCACCGCCCCACGATCTGGCAGCGGCTACTGGGCGGGAATCCCGACGCTCTATGACCAGGACCAGCCCGACTGGTCGCTGGACGGGCAGTGGATCGCGTTCGTCGCCAAGTCAGGCTCAGTCACGCCGGACCTGTACCGCGTATCGCTGGCCAATCCCAACGGCAGCCCCGATGCACTGGAACGTCTGACCAACGACGATGCCATTGAAAGCTGGCCTTCGTTTTCGCCTGATAGCAGGCGCATCGTGTATGCCGCCGATCTCTCGAAACTGGAGTTTAACTCGCCCACTGAGCTGCGCATCATCGACACGACAACCGGCGCGATCACCAACTTGACCCAAAATGGGCCGGACCTGATCGAGTCTGCGCCGGATTGGTCACCCGATGGACAGCGCATCGTCTTCCAGGCCAGAGAAGCCAGCAGCCAGGAAAACGACATTTATTGGATGCCCGCCAGCGGCCTGGGGGAACCAGAGAAGATCATCGATTCTCCTTCAGATGACATCCGGCCTCGTTTTTCGCCAGACGGACGGTACATTGTTTTTTCGTCCAATCGTACCGGCAACTGGGACGTGTTTATCTACGAGATCGCCACCCAGGCCCTGTACCAGATTACGTGGGCCCCTTACACGGATATCGCCAACGATTGGGGGCGCTAAACCGCCGGACGCAAAGCCCAGACTCACAAGCGGGCCGATCTGGCCCGTTTGCCTGTCATGCCCAATTAGATGATATCGGTACTATCGCCGGTACGTTATGCATGCTAAAATGTGAAGTATCAATATCAGGATGGTGACGGAAGGTCGGCGGTATGGGCATTTCCTCTGATTTATTGAGCGCGCCAAAGGAGTTCTTGTACCTCTTCAAGGCCGGGAAAGATGCGGCCAAACAAGGCGACAATGCGCGGGCGCACGACTTGTTTCGCCAGGCGATTGAAATTGATCCCTATCACGAACAGGTCTGGTTGTGGCTGGCAAGTGTCGTCGAAACTGACGAGGACCGGCGGGTTTGTTTTGAAAACGTGCTGGAGCTGAACCCCACCCATCCGGCTGCCCGCAAGCAGTTGAACAAACTCGACCAGATGATGCTCGAAGAGGCTATGTCGCCTGATAATGCTGCCCAGGCCGCACCGCCCAGCCGTCTGCGGCGGCGGTTGGTGCTGCTCGTCTTGATCGCTATCGGCGTGCTGGCAGCGCTGTTCGCGTGGGGATTGGTTTGACGATAGCGCACACGCGGAGTACGGTGACCATGCTCCGCGTGTTGAATATGTAGATTTACAGGTTGGCGAACCGGTACCCAACACCACGCGACGTCAAAACATACTTGGGATGTTGGGGGTCTTGCTCGATCTTCTGCCGCAGATAATGAATGTACAGCTTCAAACTGTCGATGGCATCGCCATATTCCGGTCCCCAGGCTTCTTTTACGAGTTCCGTCCGGGTAATAACCCGCCCGGCGCTGCGTGCCAGAACACCTAACAGGTTGAACTCTTTGGGTGTCAGATGGACCGGGTTCCCGCGCACGCGTATTTCGCGGCTGATGAAGTTGATGCGGAAATTCCCGCCATCAAACACCAGTTCCTCGGCAACCGACGGCTTGGGCGCGCGCCGGAGATGTGCTCTGATGCGTGCTACGAGTTCGTCGTTATCGTAGGGCTTGACGACATAATCATCGGCCCCCATTTCCAACCCTTTGACCACGTCTCGCACGTCATCTTTAGCCGTCAGAAAAATAATCGGCACGTCGGAAAGCTCGCGCAGGCGGCGGCAGACTTCCCAACCGTCCATATCGGGCATCATGATGTCGAGCAAGATCAAGTCAGGATGCGTGCGATAAGCTTTGCGCAAACCATCTTCAGCCCGATACGCCCTGATCACCTCAAAACCACGCTTCTCCAACAGCAAGCCGATGAGCTGAACTGTTACCTCTTCATCGTCAATGACAAGTATTTTCTCAGCCATGTTGAGCATCCCCCCAAGCAGCAGGATCGAGCGCCAACAGTTATAGGTTGGTTTGAATGCACTGTACCACGCATAATTCACCAACGCAAGTTATTACATGCAAAGAACCGTTTGCTTTACCTGGGGAGTACAAACGCGCCGCCGTGGAAAAAACGAGGGTTCACGAAGCATCCGATACGAGTCGCAACCGCTGCTCAAATTCACTCAAGATAATCGCGGTGGCTCCCCACACTTTATGCCCCTGCACACGGTACCAGGGCACCCGCACTGTCTGTCCCTGAATTGTCCAGTCTTCGGTCACTTTGGCCGCATCGTCGAGCAGCCATATCACGGGGCACTCCAACACCTCTGCCACTTCCACCACATCCACCACCCAGCGCGGGTGTTGGGCAGCGTACGCGACGACAGGCCGCACCTCAAAATCGCTCGGTGGGATGTACAGGCACGCCAATTCACCCAAAACCTGCACAGGCCCGGCGAAGCCGATTTCTTCCTGCGCTTCACGCAAAGCAGTCTGGACCGCCGTCTCGCCCGGTTCCTGAGAACCACCCGGCAGGCTGATTTGGCCGCTATGAACGTCGTGCGGATTCGTTGAGCGCCGGGTCAGCACAAAGGACAACCCGTTTTCAGCCGGAAAAAGGAGGATCAGCACACTCGCTCGCCGGGCATCGCCGGGCCGCCGCGAACTCCGGCGCAGCGGGCGCGGATAGGGAGCCATGCGGCGTTGGGCGGCCAGAACATCGAAATCTGGCAGGGCCAATGCCGCGCGGACATCGTCAACCTGGACCGACCTCATGGCCGGTCGTACCACGCCCGACGCTTACGCAGCGAGACGCCCGCATCGGTTTCATTGCGCTGCGTCGTGCGTACGCGCCCGCGCGGGTCAATGTGAATCTGCCCGGCCTGCTGCAACCGCGCGAATTCTTCCGGCGTGATATCGGGAGCAGGTTCACCGCCCAGCCGTTCCAGGCGCGGGCTGAGATCATCATCAGGCGCGGAGTCGTCAGCCGGTTGGTCGATGTCCTCCGCCTCATCCGGCGGGACCGGGGGCAGTTCTTCGTCGCCGGACGGCGGCAGGTTCACGTCATTATCGGTCATGGTTACTTCCTCAGCTTTCGTTAGTGTCCTGCTCGAAACTCACGTTCCCCAGGTTTGCCAGCTCATCCAACGATACCCCGGCCTCGTCGCTTCCGGGTTGGCGATGGAGATGGCCGCATACCAGGCATTCAGGATTTCGGGGAACGCTGATCCACTCGGCGCTGTAGGGTAGTGTCGTGCGGCCTTCGAAGATTTCGAGATACGTGTTCGCCATGACTACCGTGTTGGCGGGCATCTTGCGGTGTACGGGCGTATCCTCCAGCAGATGATTGAGTGCCATATCAGCCTGGGCGGATGCGATCCGGACGACGTGCAGCCACAAACCCGGCTCAGCCGCCAGCGTGCCATCCGGCCCAATCATCCCGTAGTCGAGTTCCTCTTGTTCGGGCATCGCGTCCGACAGTCCTTCCCGCAGATGCTCGGCCCAACACGCGTAACACGGCCCTTCATCAGGATAAATGATACAGGCGTCGCCACCTTCGCCGCGTTCGTACACCCCGGCATAGACCGCCGTGCATCCATGCTCGATACACGCCTGGTTGATCGCGTATTTCGGGCCTTCACCGTCAACACCCGCCACCACGACCTGCATTTCTTGCAGCAACTCGAGGTGCGCTTCGATGCGGCCTATCACCGTTTTCACTTCGGCAGCCGGGTTGCGCTGGCGGATCAAATCGGCCACCGCATCGACTTTCGGTTTGCCGACATACCGCAGGTCGGCGGCATGGCGCATCACATTCGATGCCTCAATCAGGTCATCGTCCACCAGGATAAACCGCCCTACGCCGCCCATCGCCAGGCTGAGCGCGACAAAACTTCCGCCGGACCCCAACCCGATGATGCCGACCGTCTGCGTGCGCAAAAAGGCGAGCACATCATGGCCGAAAAGTCGTTCAATACGATCCCAGTTCATACCTTGTCGTCCTCTTTGAGCGTCTTTTCGACATACCACACCAGTTCAACCAACGTGCGCTTGGAGTCCCAGGTCCAATCCGGCATCTGGGCCAGCATCACCGGTTTGGACGCATCATAGACCTTTTCGAACACATCTTCGTCTTCGGCTACGGTAACCAGCGGTGCTACGCGGATCGCAGGCATTTCAGCCGGGTAATCAACCGGTGTGACCAACACCATCACGCGGCGGCTGCCGGGTCTGTATACCGAAAAACAGATTTCGTAGGGCGGCTTGCCGTCAGCATCCCACCGTACGACATCGACCGCATAACCCGCCTCGACCAGCAGATTGTACTCTTGATCGAAGCGGCGCGGGTGGGCCAGGTGCCACGCCACCGGCGGCAGCATGGGCAGCCGGTCATCCGGCCATACGACCGGCGTCAGCGATACAAACCGCTTCGAACGCTTGCTCATATACCAGAAGTCGATGCGGATCACCCAGCCCTCATCCTTGAGCGTCTTAAAAATGGCCGTCGATGACTCGCGCCGCTCAACCTCCCGTGACGAATAGGGACCGGATCCTAGTTCTTCCGGGCCGGCAGCACCAGCCGGTTCCTCCGGCGAGACCGTCTCCCCGTCAACCGTGACGGGTTGTTGATCACCGCCGGGCACGGTTGGGACCGGTTGTTCTTCCGCCAGGGGATACAGCGTCACAATCGGCGCGACAATGTGCTCGACGGGTGTTTCGGAATCCGCGATCATGTGGCGCGCGGTACGCACGTCGCCTGATGACGGATCGGTCATATCCCCCGGCTGCTTGTGCCAATCGCCAACATGGCTGAGCGGCATATCCCACTTGGCCGCCAGCGCCCGCCCGTAGGATGATCGGCGCAGGTCACGAAATGCCTCCCAATTCACAAACAACCAGTGAAAAACATCACCTTGCCAATCGCTGCCCTGTTCAAACATGCCCCACTCACGCACGGCGTGTTCGCCAGGGCTGAGCGTATCCAACACGTAGATATCCGGTTCGAGCCGCCCGCTCTGCGGCACGACCAGGCCGATCATTGCCTCGCCGGTTTCAGGATCAGGATACAGCAGCGCGCCGCGCACGATCTTGTCGATTACGCGTTGGGCTACTACCACGCGCGGCATATCGCGCTCAGTGTCAGGCAGTTGGTCAAGCATTACCATTTCCTCCTGTTTTGGCGTCCTTTGGTCGGCCTCATACGCTCCTCAATGCCCGGCCAGGTTCCGGTAGCACGCCAGGTGTAATACGCATACAACCATTGAATCGCCCACCCGGCTACGGTCACTGCTGTTGACGTGCTCGGATTCCAGCCATATGTCACGCCATCCTTTGGGTTAAACAGACACAACTGCCCATCCTCAAACTGGTGTTTTTCGCTGTACACGGTCGGTCGTTCGACATACGCCTCGGCAGGACGATTCGGATATTCGTCCACGTAGACGATTCTCAAGGTGTGTATGCGTTCCGGAATTCCCTGTAGATTCACCTCAACATCACCCAGCCAGTGCAGGTTGCCGCGCCTGGGCACCACCAGCCGGAAGGTGTCGGCAAAGGTTGCTCGCATCATCTCAACTTCCAACCGCAGCCGGTTCGATACGTGGTCCGGCGTCCCCCACCAGGGCGTATTGCTCATCGGTTATGCATCCTCCAGCACGATTTCCTGAGTCGTCGACATTGCATCATGTTTGATGGCTTCATCCAACAGACGCAGCAACAGATCGCGCTGCTCGCCCGCCATCAACTCACCCGGTTCATCTGAAACACGGCTTCCCGGCGTGGTCGGCGGCTGATCACGGCCTTCGACAAACATGAATCGAAACGACGTGACGACCGTAACCCCTGACCGTACCTGCAAATTCCATCGCTGGCCGACCAGCCGCCTGGGCATGCTCAATAACAGGCGATAGGGCGGCATCACTATTTTCGGCGCATCAGCCAGTGGGACATCAAACTCGCGGTCGAACCGCGCCGCGTCCGATTCATCCGTCAGTGTAAAACTGAAATGGTACGGACGCTCGGAACCGGTGCGCGCCACGACAAATGGACGCACAGCGCGCGCATTCGCCAGCGGCACCTTGCGGAAATAAACCCGGGGCCGGACTTCTCCCACACGATAGACCAGCATCCCCGCCGCCGCCAGTTCCAGGCCCGGATCGAGGTCATGCTCCGGCACGACCAACGGGCCAGCTTCGTTGATCGTCCAGGGTACCGGCTCGCCCTGGCGGTGTAACAGCCCGTCCAATACACTGCCAAACACCATTGCTCCCCAGAAATAGATCGCCAACAACACCAGAAACCCAAACAGTATCACCAGCGCATAGGCTACCGCCCGCCACGTCTGGCCGGTTGCCACCAGCGCGATCAAAAATAACATTAACGCCCCGGCAAGGCCTGAACCGATTCCCGTGCGCATGTCCAGGCGGTGTGATGAAACCCGGACATCATTGTGTAATTCCGCCATCAAAACCTCTATTCGTAAGAATGAATTTTGCCTTCCCCTTCCGGCCCCCTGGGTTACCGCTAATCCTCCTGATCAGCTAACAAATCGGACAGGCTGACGGCCTCGCGCGACCGGGCTTGCAGCGCCTGTTGCAGTTCCGGCGAGATCTCGCCATCCGCCTCAATATACGGCTGGATGGCTCCGCCGCCCACCTCCTGCCAGCCAAATACATGTACTGCGAGCAACGTTTCACCGGCCAGGACGCGCAACTGCCATTCCGCCGGATGAATCGTCTTGTCAGACAGCGGCAGCCAGGTGCCGGGCAGCAGCGTATTCTTTCCGCGAGCGAGATCGTATCGTTCTTCGTCAGCGTACCGCAAACGGCCCTCGTGGTCCAGTAGTTCAAACCGCACGCTGCCGCGCGCCTGGTGCGGCAGCCACAACTCGATAAATGGACGCAGATAACTTGTATCGAGCAGCACGTCCCCATACCGGACCAGTTTTGGCTCGTCGGTCTGGCGATACGCTAACAACCCGATGTCCGCCACGTTGACGTATGCTTCACCCCCTTCGTAATCCGCGCGCCGCATGGCTGAATGAGCGGACGCGCTCGACCGGATCGCCGGGCGGCGCGCCTCACCTGGCCGTGATGGACTCTGGCTGTCCCGGCGGGCCGATGCGCGGGGCCGCCCTTCGGCAATCGAAAACAAGCCAAAGATGAACAAGCCAAACAATACGAGGAAGACCAGCAGTACAATGATGCCCATAGTCTACAGCAAATCCATACAGATACGGTGGTTCTCAGCCATACGTGGGACGCTAACTTTGGCGGCGCTGGCGACTCTGTTGGCGCAGCAGTTCTTCCAGGCTGAGCGGCAGCGATTCGTCGTCACCTTCCGAGCGCCACACCCGCTCACGGAGAATCTCACCATCAGTCGACATCTGCTGCCGACGCGCCGCCAGCGAAGGAGAAACGTTGAAATTATGAACGCCCAACACACCGCCATCAACCGCGACCTGGACCGTCCAACTCCCGGCCTCAAGCTCAGCGGCCTTTTTTCGGATCGGGAACCGGTAATCGGGCAGCAGCGGGTTTTCGCCCGGCTGGAGCCATTTTTCATCTTCGTAGACAAAATGCAGCTTGCCCGCCTCATCACGAATTTCGAACCGAACCACTCCCAACCGCCGCCCCAGCGCCTCCGGTACATGGATAATGGCAAATGGCCGCACACCCTCGTCGTCAAATGAAATGAAGCGCCCCCGGCGCAGCGAGAGTCCGTCCGGGCGCTGTTCGTCCACGATCAGGCCCACATCCAACAAACGGATCAGCGTATCATACGCCGGGTGACTGCGTGCGCGGGCGATCGCTTCGCGCGCCACTTCGGTCGGTTCAGGCACCTGTGACCCGCGAACCGGCAGCGCGGCGATCAAAGACCCCAGTTGTACATGGCGCGAGATCAGCAATACCAGGCCAAGATACGCGGCCAGCAGCACAGCACCGGTCTCGGTTGATACCTCACCGGCCAGCATCGTTAAACCGAGTGCCATGCCAACAACAAACAGCCAGACCAACGTACCGCGATAACTCTGTCCAAACATGGTTTTTCTACCTTTGATCCTGTTTGATCATACCATGCAACGTCCTCGGCAAGAGCCCAGTTTTTTGGGGATACCGCACCAATCTTAATTACTTACGTAGAAAAAGACTAGTGGTTGCGATCACCAATTTCGCAGGCCGAGGTCACTTTCGGTTTCGAAGGAACTCGTTCCGAGAATCGTGCAAAGACAAGTCTGGACAAAGGTTTCCGGCTTTGGTACAATCCTGCCGTTCGTATTCAGGTTTGGGAAAGACTGGAGATTTACTGTTGGCTAACCACAAGTCTGCCCTCAAGCGTATTCGTAGCTCGGAAAAGAAGCGGCAACGCAACCGCATCGTGCGCTCTAGGGCGCGCACTGAGATCAAGAAAGCTCGCGTTTTTATTCAGGATGGCGATCTGGAAAGCGCGCGTCAGGCGACGCTGGAAGCGATCCGCACGCTCGACAAAGCGGCGGTCAAAGGGGTCTTGCATCCCAACAATGTTGCTCGCCGCAAGAGCCGCCTGATGAAAAAACTGGCAGTGCTTGAAGCCCAGCAGTAATCCCTAGAGCCAGCATAAAACAGCTACGCACAGCGAGGCATCCCGGCAGCACCGGGTGCCTTTTTGTGTTTTAGGCAGGGATTCGGCGCACAGCTTAGGATGATTCGGTGCGCGCGTCTCCATCCTCTGTTTCCTTGCGCGGCTTGGGTGTTTTCGCCGGTTCAGCCTGGGAGCTTCTCGCGTCGGCGGCTTCGTCCGGTTCTGGAATCGTGAACTGGTAGCCTACGCCGCGAACCGTCGTGATGTATTTGGGTTTGCGCGGATTCGGCTCCACGACCTTACGCAACCAGCGAATATGGACGTCCAGCGTCCGGGTATCCCCCATGTAATCCGTTTTCCAGACCGTTTGCATGATATTTTTGCGTTCCAGGGTCTGGTTCTGATTCTGCATGAATAATTCCATCAGCGTGACCAGCTTGGGCGTCAGCTTTTTCTCACTCCAGGGAGTCACCAGCGTTTGCTGCTCCAAATTGAGGGTAAACGGTCCCTGCTCCAGCACCTTGCCTTCCAGCGAAATGGCAAATCGTTCGATACGATTGATCAGTTTGCGGGCGGTGAACGGCGGCGATAGCAGCACATCGGCGGGGTTGTTGTCCGGCGAATCGTCTTTTGGGCGAATATGAATGATCGGCGTCTGACCAACACTGCTGCGCAACCGGGCGCAGATCCGGTCACCGGATGTGCGCAGCGAAGCGGCATCCAGCACGATCACATCCGGATGTTTTTCCAGCGCCAGGGCGATGCCCTGCTTGCCAGAATTGGCGATCTGGACGTGATATTTACGCTTGAGTGATGCAGCAAAAGAAATACCGTTGTTACGCGCGTTTTCAATGAGAAGGACTTTGGTCGCCCTCATACGTCCTCCCTGAAGAAAATGATTCTCGGAATACGATGCGTGCCAAGCTTCAAAATCTGGATGCGGTTCATGATGCGGCTGGGATTTAACATTTGACTGCCGCGATTATAGTTATTGGCTTCTAACTGACAACTTCTACAGACAAGGAACTTTGACATTGAAGCCGTTCCAGCTGGCTAATTCCATTACATCCCATATGATAGGGCAACATACGGCACCCGTATGGGTCAGACCTGCATCTTACCCCCAGATATAGGGGCAATTTGGTAAGTTAACGTTCCTTCATTTTTTTAACATTCCGCGCAGAGTCGTCTTAAGACTCGGCAAATGGAGTTTACCCACGCGTATCCCACGACTCAACCGTCCTGGTGGGATAGTTCTTCAGGAACGCACACACGGCCATTTTGATCAGCAGGAGCCAAAACGCTTCAATTGAGGCATAATCGTCTTTAGCAATCATACCCGAAACATGGTTTTTGGGAAGTGCCTTAGCGCCGGGCCAGCGGCAGATTCATCAATTTTTCGGATTCTCTTGTCTCGGACCTAGAAGGACAGGTTATGCCATCGATACGTGAACTCGCCTCCGGCGAAACCCTGTCAGCCATTCGCACTTATCTCGCTGCTCAGCGCATCCTTGAGGGGGCCGTCACCATCCAGCAGATTCCCGCGCCGACGTTTGCCGAATCCGACCGGGCAGCGTTTGTCCGCGAACGGTTCGAGCAGCGCGGGCTGCACGACATCCACGTGGACGACGTTCACAACGTCTATGGCCGGTGGCCGGGCAGCCAGCCACACAGGCCCGCCCTGTTGGTATCAGCCCATACGGATACGGTTTTCCCTGCCGAAACCGATCTCACCGTGCGCACAGAGCGCGAGCGCGTTCTCGGACCCGGTCTGGGTGATAACAGCCTGGGAGTGGCAGGGCTGCTGGCCCTATTGGATGTATTGGATACTTTTCAGCTTCGCCCGGCGGCTGACATCTGGTTTGCGGCCAACAGCCGTGAAGAGGGATTGGGTGATCTGGGTGGGATTCGTGCCATCTGGCAGGCGCTGGGCACGCGGCTCGGAGCGGCAATTGTCGTCGAAGGCATGGCCCTGGGGCGTATATACCATGCCGGGATCGCCGTGCGGCGGCTGCACATTACCTGCCAGGCTCCCGGCGGCCATAGCTGGCTGCACTTCGGCCAGCCAAGCGCGATTCACGGCCTGATCGAAGTGGGGGCGCACATCATCGCCCTGGCACCCCCCAGCCAGCCGCGCACAACGTACAACATTGGGCTGATCGAAGGCGGCCATTCCGTCAACAGCCTGGCAACCTCAGCAGAGTTGTACCTCGATCTGCGTTCCGAAGACCCCGGCACCCTGGCTGCGCTGGAAAACGAGGTCCGGCAAGCCATACAGGCCGTACAATATCCCAAACTCGATTTCACGACTGCTGTCGTCGGCGACCGGCCCGCCGGGCGCATCGCGCCTGATCACCCGCTGGTTCAGCTAGCAGCAGAAGCCCTGGAAATGATCGGCCATACGCCCATCTATGAAACGGGCAGCACGGATGCAAACGCGCTGTTGGCAAACGGGCTGCCGACTGTAACAATCGGCATTTCGCATGGAGGACACGCGCACCGGCTGGACGAATATATTGAAACCCGGCCCATACCCGACGGCATCTGGCAACTGGTCTTGTTGACACTGGGTGCCGCCGAACACCTGCATCACTGGACGGAATCCGGCGAAGGGTAACGGTTACCTACCTTTTTCCCTGTCCTGTGAACCCATCCAGGTCTGCATGAACTGCATCAACGCGTCCAATCCCTGGATGCCGCGTTCGGTGCCTGACTGTACGTGCACGGCGGTGCCGCGCCAGTCTGGATCGTCGTCCGGCAGGTCAGGAGGCTCGCACCACAGCCGTACAATAAAAGTCACCGCCTCGTAATCACCCGTTGATCGTTTCATAATCGCCCCTTTTTCTTGCGAACCTGTTTGGAGCGAGTCTAACCGGCCACCGTGACCACAGCGTGACCGCCCTTACCAGCTCACGAACGCACGGTGTCACCAGCGCGATCAGACAGACTCAGTACGTCGACTGGCCGCCAGGCATGACCGGCGGCGGCACTGCGAATAAACCGGTGCAGCGGCACGCGGTTCAAGAACATGTCCCGGTACGCCGGATCGTCAATCGCCTGGGCCTGCTGATCAAGCAGCGCTGCTGCCTGGGCCAGCCAATCCTGCGCCGTCATATCATCCCCCAGGCCGCACGCTGCCGCGCTGCGCAGCGCATAGATTTCCTGGGGAGACGTGTCTTCGAGCAGGAGCATGTATTCCAGCGGGTAGATCAGCCGTTTGCGTGCGTCGTCATAACGACCGGCGAAGAGATGTGCCAGCGCCCATGCGACCTGTGACAGCGGGAACAGAATCGGTAGTCGAATCCGGCTCACGGCCTGCGAGGCGCGTTTCGCCCACTGTTTCGCTTCGTCCAGATCGCCAGCAGCTACGCAGCAGCGAACCAGCGCCAGCGCTGGAGATACGACTTCGCCCTCGCCCATCAGCGGATCGGGCGTTTCCAGCAAGTCAAGCAGGATGGTATGCGACTCGTCCAGGTTGCCGCGCCACAGCGCCACCTTCGCCAGCAGCACACGCGCACCCAGGCCCAATACGCCGGCGTCCTCACTCGCTTCGACGGCTCGCACGGCAACACGCTGCGCCTCTTCAAAAGCACCCAGCTTCAAATAGGCCAACCCCAGATTTGCCAGCGAGAGCCAGGCCACCGACGGATCGCGGTGTTCCGGCTGCGAGGATGACAACGTCTGGGCCAGGCGCAGCACAGCACCCCACCGCCCCTGGTAGACCGCCAGTCGCATCTCGTTATCGACCAGTGTTTGCTGAATGCGCGGGTGATCGAGCGCCTCACCCAACGCCCGCAGATCGTCCAGCCAGCGCCCCACACGAACCATATCCCCGGCGCGATAGGCCAGCTCGATCTGGCTCTGAATCGCGTCCAGCTCGCCCCACTGATCCCCCATGTGGGCATACAGCGCCCGCCCGCGTGCGGCAGCCTCTTTAGCTCCCTCCAGATCGCCCTGACCCAGCAGGTGCGTAGCCTGTTGCAGCAACGCGCGCGCCTGCCGTGATTCGTCCACGTCCGGCAGCAGCGTCTGAATGGCGTCAATCAGATCGGGCGGATAATACAGCCCGGCGGTTGCCGCCCGGCGGCGGAACTCGGCCCGCAGTGACAGCAGGTCAAAACGGATCGCAGCCAGCGACTCCGGCAGCGTGCCGTCGTCCAACTCAGCGGCGTGCCCGTCAAGGATGTGCTGTGCGACCTCGGCGTAACGATTCGCCTCGGCCAACGCCCCCGCCGTCCACGCCGTTTGAGCCGCCTGCCAGCCATGCACCAACGCCGCCGTCCATTCGTGAGCCTGCGCATAGTGGTACGCCAACTGCGAAATGTCCGCGAGACGATCCCCTGCCGTCCGGGCCAGCACGTCGGCCACACGACGGTGCAAGAACCGGCGGCGCGGCGCGCTGG
>CAYMTN010000098.1:0-18360 GCA_964393335.1 uncultured Anaerolineaceae bacterium | reverse complement strand
CATCGACTGCCTGAATCGAAGGCTTTGTCCGTGTCGAGCGTCTCGACAGGCCCGGTCGGCAGGCTGAAAAAGAAGCGGCTGCCGACTCCGACCTGGCTTTCGGCCCAGATACGCCCGCCATGCAGCGTGATCAACTGCTGGCTGATCGCCAGTCCCAGCCCGGCCCCCTCGGTGCGGCGCTGCATCGGGTTTTCGAGCTGGCGGAACGATTCAAAAATCTGCGGGATGCTGTCGGTTGGGATGCCGATGCCGGTATCCGCCACGCACACAATGACTTCATCCTCCTGGCTGGAGGCGCTGACCGTCACGCTGCCGTCTTCGGTGAACCGGGCGGCGTTGTTCAGCAGGTTCAGGATCACCTGCTTGAGCCGGACGGCATCGCCCCATACCGGCGGCAGGTCCGGCGCGATGCGGGTATTCAGCGCCAGCCCGCGCCTCTCGACCAGGCCGCGCGCCGTGTTGATGGCATCTTCGATCACGGCGGCGAGGACCAGCCGTTCGGATTCGAGGGTCGTGTATGCCGCTTCGAGACGCGCCAGATCAAGCACATCGTTGACGAGGCTCTGCAAGTGGCAGGCATTCCGATAGACCACGCTGAGATCACGCAGGTAAATAGGCGACAGCGAGCCGCCGTAATACTCCGGTGACTTGATCATCGTCTCGGTGAATCCGGCGATCAGATTCAGCGGCGTGCGCAGTTCGTGGCTGATCGTTTGGGCGAACTGCTGCTTGAGCTTGCGCGATTCTTCGGCCTCGTTGCGGGCCTGGGTAAGCATCAGGTTGGTGCGTTTGAGGTTCGCCATCGTGGCATCCAGGCTTTTAAGCACACGTTCCAGTTTGGCCTTGTTCTCGCGGGCAAGCAGTTCGTTTTTGTGCGACTCCTGATAGCCGTTCAGCGTCCAGGCGAGAGCGGTGTGCAGGTTGTGGATCGAAATCAGCGTGGCGACCGTCGTCAGCCCAATGACCATCAACGGGATCGCCAGCTCGAGGGTATCCAGGCGCGGCTCGAACGTAACCACAGCCAGCGCCAGGATGCCGGTGCTGGCAGCGGCTATGATCACGCTGAACTGGCCCAATAACACGCTGGCAAAAATGATTGGGATGGTGTACAGGTAGGCGGCCTCCACCGAATCGAACACGGTGATCGACCCCGTTACCACCGCGATCAACCCCCCGACGAACACCCCTGCCGCCAGCGTCACCGTCCAGCGTTTGAGGATGGTGCTCAGCAGCGTGGTGACCAGCAGCAGCCCGCTGATCATCCATGCATTTGAGCGGAACAGCCCGAAGTTGTCTTGCGGCCAGATCGCCCACGAAAACCACACCCAACCGATCAGGCCGGTCAGCACCAGCATGATCTCGAACGAATCCAGCCGGAGCTGTCCCAGATTCCCCTGCATGGCCGATTTTTCTTGCTCGGATTGCATACGATCAATCCTCGCCGCGCAGCTCATCCAACGCGGCCAGCAGCGTTTGTTCGGTGAACGGTTTTTCTAGAAACGCCGCCGCGCCGAGTGAGAGCGCCAACTGTTTTTGTTTGAGCACGCTGCAAATCATGATCGGGATGTGCGCGGTATCGGGCTGGTTGGAGAGCAGTTGAAGCAGATCCCAGCCGTCCTGGTCAGGCATCATCAGGTCGAGCAGGATCACGTCGGGACCGGCTTCGCGGGTGAGGCTCGGCACCGCATGGGAGGATTTGGTCGTAACCACGCGGTAGCGGTTGGGAGTCAGGCAGCGTTTGTAGAGCGCCAGCGTATCTTCATTATCATCGACTGCCAGCACTGTGCAGTCGTATTCCACCGGCAGTTCAAGCTCAAAACCGAGCGCCTGATCGCCTGCTTCGATCAGGGTGACGGTGGCATTACCCATACTCAACATTTCCTGAAAGGTTTCCAGGCGCGCTCCGGCTTCTTCCGGCTGCAAAAAATGCGGTGCTTCGCTGACGATACGCAGCAGCACGCTGGAATCACCAGGCACTGCCGACATGATCAGCGTGGTCTGCCGGACGCTGCGTGCCAAGTAACCGAGAATGCCCATCATCACCTGGCGCAGCAGGTTATGGCCAATCGACGTGATCGGCGTGTCGTCCGGCAGCCGCATATCCACCGCGATGTCGTTCTGCTGCAGCACGCGACTCAACACGGCCAGCACGCCTTCGATGACCTCGCCCACGTCCGCAAAAGGATCGTTCTGGCTGATTCGCGCCAGCTCAAGGTGCATGGCCTCGTTTGGGTTGCCGGATGGTAGTGGACTGCTGCTATCCGGGCCGGTGAGAATGCGGCGCTCCCACAGGATGTTGGCGACGGCTTCAAGCGCGGCGGAATGCTCGCGGTAAAACTGACGGCGGCTGATTGCCAGTTGGTCCGCGACCATCTGCGGGTCAATCACTTCGACATAACGCAGTACCATCAGCCGGTGCCGCCGCCACTCGCGCGAAAACGGGGGCGCTGCCGGGCCAGGGTACAGTTCTTCGACGACTTCTAATAACATGTGGTGAAGCTGCCAGCCTCTTTCTTTGTGATTGATGGAATCGTCTGCGATCAAAAGCCGGGTCAGCGGATGGTTGCGCAAGTGTACGAAGTCGTACAAAAACTGGTAGGCGTTCGCCACTAAATCCTGAAATTTTGTTTTGGTTACCATCTTGGCTTCGTCTCCCGGTATATCTTGCCGTTATTATACCCTCTTCCTGGCACAGTCTGGCACATAAATGGCACATGGCCTCTTGCTAGAGAGCGGCAAATGCAGTTTACTTTATACTAGGCACGGATGACGAACCGTGTCAGGCAAAACGCTTCACTTAATTCGAAGCGCGTTATGTGCATCAGTTTTTGGTTGCACCCAATCGTATGTTTCTTATTTTGGAGGTTTAGGAGGAAAAATGTCTAAACGTATCGTATCGCTAATGGTTGTCGCCATCCTGCTGCTGGTGGCGGCTCTCCCCGCAGCGGCTCAGGACAGCCCGTCGGGCGAGTTGGAGATCTTCTCGTGGTGGGCCGGTGACGAAGGCCCGGCACTCGAAGCCCTGATTGCCAAGTATCAAGAAATGTATCCCGATGTGACCGTCAACAATGCGACCGTGACCGGTGGCTCCGGTGTGAACGCGCGCGCCGTGTTGAAGACCCGTATGCTGGGTGGCGATCCGCCCGATTCATTCCAGGTACACGCTGGCCAGGAACTGATCGGCACCTGGGTTGTCGCAGACCGTATGGAAGACCTGACCTTCCTGTTTGACGAAGAAGGCTGGATGGACAAGTTCCCGCAGGGTCTGCTGGACCTGCTGAGCTATGAGGGCGGCATCTGGTCGGTGCCGGTCAACATTCACCGGTCGAACGTGATGTGGTACATTCCCGCCAACCTGGAGATGTGGGGCGTCGATGTTCCGGCGACCTGGGATGGCTTCCTGGCCATCTGCCCGACTCTCCAAGCTGCTGGCGTGACTCCGTTGGTCGTCGGCGAAAACTGGACCGTCAACCACCTGTGGGAGAGCGTCGCGCTCTCTGAACTGGGTGCCGATGGCTGGAACGCGCTGTGGTCCGGTGAGAAAAAATGGACCGATGCCGACGTAGTCGCCATGTGGGACAAGTTCGGCCAGATTCTTGCGTGCACGAACATCGACGTCGACGCGGCAACTCTGGCGTGGCAGCAAGCCACCGACGCGGTTGTGGCGGGCGAAGCCGCCTTCAACGTGATGGGCGACTGGGCGGCGGGCTACATGGTAACCACGCTGGGCATGGAACCGGACACGGACTTTGGTTGGACAGCCTCACCGGGCACCGACGGTGTCTTCATGGCGTTGTCTGACTCGTTTGGTCTGCCCCAGGACATCAAGAACCGTCCGGCGGCGATCGCATGGTTGAAACTGCTGGGTTCCAAAGAGGGCCAGGATATCTTCAACCCGCTCAAGGGTTCCATCGCCGCCCGTCTGGACAGCGACTTGAGCCTCTACAATTCCTACTCGCAGGCAGCTGCGGCAGACTGGCAGTCGAATGTGGTGGTCGGCAGCCTGGCTCACGGTGCCGTTGCGCCGGAAAGCTTCAGCAGCGAATTTGCGACTGTGATGGAAATCTATCTGGGCAGCCACAATGGTACTGCCGCCGCGAATGCTGCGCAGGCGGTCGCCAACCAGGCTGGCATCGGCAAATAACGCCATACGTGGATTGTTTCCTGGCGACCTGTGAACGTGTGTCACATCGCGTTAACCCCGGGTCATAAGGGATGAGCACGTGCGAGGTCCCGACCGATATCCTCGGAAGGGACCTCGCAATCGGTAACGTGATAGGTATCGCTCTTGTCTCCCCTGAGTTGACACAGAAAGGCTGTTGGTATGCACGTCTCGGCCAGCCGTCCCACGAACTCAATATCCAGCCGGATCGCGGGCTTTGTTGAGTCGCTCCGGCATCTTGACCGGGATCATGTTTACGCGTTCCTGGTGATCCTGCCATCGATCATTCTGATAGCGATTTTTGTCTACGGATTCATTGGCCAGACGTTTTTGTGGTCGCTGACCGATTGGGCCGGGATGCAGGCACACGCCACTAAAAATTACATCGCGTTAGACAACTACAAAATGCTGTTCAGCGATTTTGGTGGGTTCCGGTTCCGGCAGGAACTGGTGAACACTTTTTTCTTCACGATCTTTTTTCTGACCGGCTGCCTGGGCCTGGGCTTTATCATGGCTGTGCTGCTGGACCAAAAGGTTAAGGGCGAAAGCATTTTCCGCACCGTGTTTCTCTTCCCGTTCGCACTGTCGTTTGCCGTCACCGGCACGGTCTGGCGCTGGCTGCTGAACCCGAAAGGCGGCTTTAATGTGCTGCCAACGATCATCGGCGCGGACAAGCTGAATTACGCCTGGTTGAATAACCGCAAGCCCTACACCTTCAACTGGCACGAGGTTCCGACTCTGTCGCTGATACTGGTGATCGGCATTCTATCGCTGCTGCTCCTGCGCTTGATCTGGCGGCGGCGCTTCCTGATGATGTTTTATGCGGGTGTGCCGATTGTCCTGCTGCTGTTGTGGATCTGGTCCGACTGGATGACCTGGAACGCCAGCGACCCGAAGATGCACGGGACATTCAACTGGCAGAACGTGCCACAATACGTTTCTGCGGTGGCCCTGATCGGTTTTATGGTCTATATCGCACACCTGCTAGGACAGGGCAATCGTCAGACGGCGGTAGCCGTTGCCGTACCGGCTGGTGCCCTGCTGATCTGGTACATCACGGGTGGGCCAGGGCGATTCCCCAACGTGCCCTATGCTGAGGAGTTCGGTTTTAACGTGGCGCTGATCGGCATTATCATCGCGGCGATGTGGCAGCTTTCGGGTTATACGATGGCGATCTACCTGGCGGGTATTCGCGGCATCCCCGAAGAACTGCGCGAAGCGGCACGAGTCGATGGATGCAGCGAATGGCAGGTCTACACCATGATCGTGCTGCCCATGCTGCGCCCGATCACGCTCAGCGCGGCCATTGTGTTGGGCCATATCTCGCTCAAAGTCTTCGACCTCATTTTTGCTATGGTTGGTACTGACTACCTGCCGGTGAGTGTGCCCGGCGTACAGGTTTATACGACCATGTTCCGCAGCAACAAGTTTGCGGTCGGCAGCGCAATTGCGACGGTGCTGCTGGTCATGGTGGCATCGGTCATCATTCCATACCTGGCTACCCAACTCCGCTCTGAACACGAGCTATAGGGGGATGGTGATGATAATCATAAACTGGGTTATTTTCGGATCGTTAATCGGCAGCCTGGGCACGTATCTGTTGTATACGCACCGGGGCCGCGAAGCACAAAACGGCGCCTTGATCGGTGGGTTGGTCGGCGCGGCGGGCAACCTGGTTGTGCTGGTGCCGATGTGGGCCTACATGCTGACGCAGAACCGGTATTTTGGCAGCTCCGCAGCATCCGTGTCGTCCGCGGCTTATGTGCCGCCTGTGGATGATACGCTCTCGCGTCATCGGTCGGTATGGCGGCACCGCCTGGGGCGATTCGGCCTCTACTTCATCCTGATTGGGATGATGATTTTGTACTTGCTGCCAGTTTACACGGTGGTGACGACCAGCCTGAAGACACCGCGAGAAGCCGGTAAGCTCAGCACGGTGTGGGACCTGCCCACCAAGCTCAACTTGGGCAGCTACGAAGCCGCCATCAAAGAACTTGGGCCGAAGATTCGTAACAGTTTTTTGCTGACGATCAACGCGACCGCGATCTCGGCAGTGATGGGGTCGATGAACGGGTATGTTTTGTCGAAATGGCGGTTTCCCGGTGCTAATATCGTGTTTCCGCTGATGCTGTTCGGCATGTTCATTCCGTACCAGAGCGTCCTGATCCCGCTGTTCCAGTTCATTCATGACATTCACCTGGGCGGCACGCTGGCCGGGCTGATCATGGCCCATGTCGTGTATGGACTGCCGATCACGACGCTCATCTTCCGCAACTACTATGCCGAAGTGCCCACCGAAATGCTCGAAGCCGGGTTGATCGACGGGGCAGGCTTCTTTGGCGTCTACCGCTGGATTCTGTTCCCGCTCTCGCTGCCGGGTTTTGTGGTGGTGATTATCTGGCAGTTCACGCAAATCTGGAACGAGTTCCTGTTCGCCGTGACGCTGACCAATGAGAGATCACAGCCGATCACGGTCGCGCTGGCGCTGCTGGCCGGTGGTGAAGCCGTTGACTGGAACCTGCCGATGGCCGGGGCCGTGCTGGCAGCCCTGCCGACGCTGGTCGTGTACATCCTGATGGGGCGTTACTTCATTCGAGGATTGCTGGCCGGGTCGGTTAAGGGCTAGCCCACCGGGTCGCAGCAACAGACTACCAACAGCCAGAACTCCGGTGTTCGCACCGGAGTTTTTTGTCTGAGCGGCCATCCGACAAAAACCGCAGATCACAACGAGCGCCCATGGAGATAACGCATCAGCAAGTCTTTGCGCACGAACAAAAACACAGTCAGTGCCGCAAAAAAGCCCGTGAGGTGCGCCAGATAATTCACGCCGCCGAGGTCCTGGTCGCTGCGGATGGTTTCAAGCGAGGGCAGCACATTCTGGAGCAGAAACCAGCCGAGCAGCATCCAGGCGGGCAGCGACACCGTCCAGCGCCAGAACTTCGCTTCGCGGTCCAGCGCCAGCCGGACCGTCGCAATCGGCAGCCGGATGATAGAGCCGATGCCCCACAAGCAGTTGACGGTTGCGCCAGGAAACAACAGCAAGTACGCGCCCATGACACCCGCAATCGCGCCGCTGGCCCCAATCGAGGGCCGGGTGCCCGACAGCGGGGTCAGGACCACGCTGCCGATGTCCGCTACCATGCCCGCCAGCAGATAAAACAGCAAGAAACGCCATGATCCGCATGCGTCTTCAACGCGGCGGCCAAACGTCCACAGGTACATCATGTTGCCGAACAGGTGCCAGAAATCCGCGTGCATGAACATGCTTGAAAACGCCGCCCATGCGCCAACCCCCAGCCCGTCGCGGATGTTCTTTTCGACATAACCGTACGTCTTGATCTTGCCGATGTAGTTTTCGATGGCGGGTTCAATCACGACACTCCCTTCGATCCGCGTGTACAGATCAGGCGCGATCCACAATACAAAAATCAGCGTATTTACCACGATCAGCAGCAGTGTCACCCAGGGAATCGCCCGGTAGCGCGTGATTCCTGAATCGTTGACGGGCATCGGATAAACGAGCGTTGAGATGAATAAGATGAGCAGGAAATAGGCCAGAATTGCGAGCAGCAGGCACATAGACGCCTCAATATGCTTCTACCGTCAGGGCAAATATGGCGGTGGGTTGCGTATGACCAGATCAAGTGCGTGATAAAACACGAGCACAAAGGCCAGGGCCAGCACGACAGCCCCGGCGAATCCGAGCAAAACGCGTGCGTCGTCGGGGATGATCGGCAGGTGTGTCGGTTCTTGAAGGGCGCGGCCCGGCAGCGCCGGTGTCAGGGAGGCGCTGTCATCTTCCGCCGGGTCGGGCGGGACTATCCCCCCAAGCCACCCGGCGACCGGCTGCTGTTGTGGCGACGATGCAGCCGTGACCAGCAGGTAGCCACCGGCCAGACTCAGCGCCACGCCGACCCAATGACGCAGCCCCATGTTGAGCGTCAGCCCGGCGTCCTGCACGGCCATCAGCAGGTACAGCAGGCCGATTCCGGCTGTTTCACGCAGGGCCAACCCCGTGCTGCCGCGTTCGCGGTCGGTGAGAACCGGCACAGCGCCCGCCAGTTTTTTGTCGGCTTCACGCCCGGCCTTGCTGCGCGTGCTGAGGCGGGCCGCACGGTCGTAATATTTCAGGGCCTCCTGGGGACGTTCTTGTTCTTGCAGCATGTCGCCCATTTTGACCAGCAGCGGCTGGCTTTCTGGATGCGTCGCCAGGGCCCGCTCCAAAAAGATCATCGCCTGATCAGGCCGGTGATGGCGCTCGATATAATAATCTACGACCGTGACCAGCAGTTGATCGTCGGCATCCGGCAGCGCCGCGATACGCTGGCGCAGGTCTTCCGCCGCGCCGTAATCGTCCATCCGGTCGGCCATGTCGATGGCGGTCATGTAGATCGAGGAGACTTTGGTGCCCGCGTCGAGGGCGCGCTGAACCAATTCGCGAGCGTCGTCGCGGTATCCCAACCGCCACAGGTGCCCTGCCGCGTTGCGCAGCGCCTCTTCATGATCCACGCGGATTTGAAGCACCTTCACCCATTCGCTGATCGCATCTTCGACTTCGCCGGATTCCACATAAATCTCGGCTTTCTGCATCAGTTGGACGACACGATCGTGCTCGATTGGCGTCAGCGCTGTTTTAATCGTGCGGGGCCCCAACGGACGGATCACAGGTTCGGGAGCAGGCTCTGGCTGGGACGCGGCAGCCGCGTGCGGCGCTGCCGTAACCGGCGGTGGCGCTACCGGTGGCGCGGACCCGGTTGGTTGGGCCAGCAGGCGCGTCTTGAGCTGCTGCGCTGCTGTGTTGTCAGGGTTGATCGCCAGCGCACGCTCGACAAACTCCAGGCGTTTCACGTTGTCCTTAACGGTATGTGTCAGCCACAACCACGCCATGTCGTTATGTGGGTCCGCTTTCAGGGATTGGATCAACAGCTCGCGCCCGCGCCGCATGTCTTGATTGCGGATGGCGAGCACACCCTCACGATAGAGCGAATTTGCATCCATAATGTGCGCTCCGACGTGGTCAGAACAATGTCTGCACTATAGATCAACCTGCCATGCCGCACAAATCTGTTGCTCCCTGATCATGCTCATCGTGCTTCCGTCGTTGTCTTTGCTCACGTCAGCGGACCTATGCCGATGGAGGATAGTTCAAACCCGGCAGCAACAGCGGCTTCCGGCGTGCATACCCCACGCCCATCGATCAAAATCGGCGTGCGGATCAGGGCATGCAGCCGGGCCAGATTCATGCTGCGGTAGACGCTGTGCGCTACGAGGATGACCATCACGTCCGCGCCGGTGACGACCGATTCGAGTGGCACGGTGTATTCCGGCACGAATGGATCGTGGATGCGCACCTCGGTACCTTGCGCGCGCAGCAGGTCGGCCACAACCGCCGACGGGCTGTTGCGCGTATCATCCGAGTCCGCGAGATAGCTGTAACCCAGCAGCGCCACGCACGCGCCGTGCAGCGCGATGCGGTGCCGTGCCAGCGCGCGTGTGATCAGCCCGACGACGTGTTCCGGCATGTGGTCATTGATGGCCCGCGCGGTCGGGATCAGGCGCGGCTCAAAATCGTCACCGGGCAGGTTAGCAAACAGCAGCCAGGGGTCTTTCGGCAGACAGTGCCCGCCGACGCCAGCGCCCGCTATCAACAGGGCGTAACCCGGCAGTTTGTTGATCAGTTCACGCACCTGCCAGAAATCCCCACCGAACTGCTCGCAGATGCGGCCCAGTTCGTTGGCAAAGGCGATATTCACGTCGCGGTAGGCGTTTTCGCCGGTTTTGACCAGTTCGGCGGTCAGCCAATCGACGGTATCGATCTCGCCGTGCGCCACCGTTTCGTACAGCGCACGCATGGCGCGCCGCGTCTGGGCTGTTTCCGCCCCACATACCCGGCTCAGGGTGCGCAGGTTGTGCAGCAGCTTACCGGGGGTCAGGCGCTCCGGGCAGTGACCGAGCCAGAAGCCGTCGTGAACCTGCCGCCGGGTGGACGCTTCCAGCAGCGGCCTGACAACGCCATGCATGGTGCCGGGCGCGAGCGTCGATTCCACGACGACCAGCACGCCGGGTTTGAGCACCGGCCCCAGGCTCGTGCAGGCAGCACGCAGCGCGTCAAAACGCGGCTGCCGGTCGGCGTCGATCGGTGTTTCCACGTCGATCAACACCACGTCACATTCACGCAGCAGCGCATAATCACTGCCCGCTCGCAAACGTCCCGACGCGGCGGCGCTGGCGACCAGTTCATCCAGCCCCGGCTCGCGCCCTCGAATCGGGTTGTATCCGGCGTGGATCGCGGCAGCGCGTGGTTCGTTGATATCCACGCCGCGCACGTCAAAACCTGCCTCGGCAAAGGAAACTGCCACCGCGAGGCCCACATAACCCAGGCCGATCACGCCGATCACAGCCTCGCGCGTCGTCAGTTGTAAGATCAAATCGGGTGCGCCCATCCCGGCTGTTCCTTTCGTCATGCACGGCCCTGCGGGCACAGTGTAACCGGGCGAAACGCGCCCGGCAAACGTGGACTGCGCACACTGGATGCAGAATTGCCAAACGCGGCGCGGCGCGGTAGTATCCCGCCCGGCGCGATCACGTATTGGTATGGCTTGAGTGGGGGGTGTAGGAGTATGTCATGTTTGGTGAGGATCGCTTCCCGGACGAATCCGTGAACGAACGGCGCGGTATCACACGGTATCTGGTAGGCGGGATCATGCTGGTCGCGGCGCTGGCATTCACCATCGCGGCGGCATTGATTACCCTGCGGCCTGATTCCGAACAGACGCCGCGGCCACATCCAGCCCCTACAGCAACCCCCGTGCTCAGCCCGTTAGGTATCGCCTCGGTAGATTACCCGACGCCCATGCCGACCCGCCCGCCCCAACAGCCGATTCCTACACTCGATTGGGTGCGTCCTACCGCCGCACCGGACGAAATCACCGCCGCCCTTGATGTGCCCGTGACGGATGCCTCCGCTGACGGCACCATCCAGCGGGATCAAGACCCTCTGACGATTATCCCCTTACGCTCGCGCAGCGAGGTAGTGACCTATTATGTCAAACGGGGCGACAATCTGCGCGACATCGCCGCGCGGTTTGGCGTCTCAGAAAATACGATCATCTGGTCCAACGACCGGTTTTACGTGAACGCGATGCGCGTCGGGCTGGAACTGACGATTCTGCCGGTCGATGGCGCGTATCACCGCGTGCAAGAGCCGGAGACTGTCGCGTCCATCGCAGAAACCTACGACGTAGACCCCTACGCTGTCATCGACTCGGAGTACAACACGCTGTTTGGCTCGACGCCGCAAACGATCCTTCCGCCGGGTATGGCCGTCGTGGTTCCTGGCGGCACGGGTTCGACCGAGCCGATCTACTGGGACCCCGGCGTCGTGATAAAAACAGCCCCTGGCACGGGCGCGGTCGGGACCGGCGTCAATGCAGGCACATCCTACGCATCGTTTGCCGTCGGTGATCCCGGTTCGTGTGGCGAGCAGCCGGTACTTGGTGGATCGCCACCATTTGGCGCGCCGATCTGGCGGAATTACACCATTACGCAGGATTTCTCGTGGAATCACGGCGGGATCGACCTGGCCGTTCCGATGGGTACGCCGGTCTATGCGGCGGGCGGCGGGACGGTGATCTTCAGCGGCCTGAGCACGTGGGGCTACGGCTATACGGTCGTCATCGCGCACGGCGGGACCCTGAGTCTGTACGGCCACCTGAACGGCGCGTTCGTCGGCTGCGGCGCGGTCGTCGAGAAGGGGCAAAACATTGCCGTGACAGGCAGCTCCGGGCGGTCGAGCGGCCCGCATCTCCACTTTGAGATTCGCGGCAGTAACGGCGTGCCGGATAATCCCTGGAACTACCAGAGCTTCTGAAGTGGATTATCGAAAGAACTCAGAAAACGTCAGTCGTTGGTCACAATGTGGGGCATTTGGCATGTCAAGCCCCTGGCCCATGCGATCATGCAAGACCCCGATGGAATCATAGAGATGGCCCACACCCAATTCCTCAGATGTAACCAGAAGCGTTCGATCAGATTCACCTCCGGGCAATGAGAAATAGGACGGTCTTTAGGTATTCGGAACGTATTTCATGTTTGTCACGACTTATCCGAACAAGTTGGTATTCAACATAGCACCTTCTTGATGGTGCTGTGAAGTGGGGTGCCATCATGGCAGCAGGGTGGCGATCAAAGCCTCTGCCAGCCACGCGGCATACTGATCGCCGGTCCAGCCCAGGTCTGCCGTCAGCACGGTGAACATCTCGCCGCTGGAGAGTGCGAAGACGCGGTCGCCCGCTTCTTCTATGCCCAACCCCTCGCGCAGCGGCCCGTGAGCGGCGATAGCTCGCACGAAATGCATCATTCCCTGCCGGCGTTCACGCAGGATATGGTCGCGCATTTCCGCGACGTCTGGTTCCGTCTTGGCTGCCGTGCGCATAATGTCGAAAATCGGCGCCATCCGGCCCATGATCGCACGCATCTGTTCTGCGAACATGCGGATCTGGTGCCGCCGATCAGGCTCCTGCTCGGTCGCGCGGACGAAAGAGCGTTCCAGCAAGGGAATCGGCTCGTCATCACCCGCCACCAATACATCGACCAAATGCGAGAGAATGGCGCGTTTGCTGCCAAACGTCGCGTAGATCGTCTCTGCGGCGACACCCGCCTCCTGTGCAATTGCGCCGATGGTCGCCCCTGCGTACCCGCGCTCGGTGAATAGTTGGCGGGCCGCTGCCGTGATCGCTTCGCGGGTCCGGCGTGCCTGTTCCTGCCTGCGCGTCGAATCATAACGGCGGTTCGTTTCAGCTTTTTTGCTCACTTTGTTGCGCTTCCCATCTCTGATTGTTATATTCTACTTTAGATACTGTTTAACTGTATTAAATACAGTATAACAGTATCTACATCGACTACAAAGCATCTTCTATAGTGGAAAAAGGAGCTTGAAATGTCAAGCGAGCAGAACAAGAAAATGTTCCGCATGGTCATCGAAGAAGCCCTCAACAAAGGCAATTACGACGTCCTTGACGGACTCTTCGCACCGGACTATACCGAGCACCAGTTCGGGCTGAAGCCCACCGTGGCAGGTATGAAGGAGGACTTCGCCTATCTGCGCCGTGCCTTCCCCGATCTGCACATGACAATCGAAGACTTGATAGCGAACGATGACACGGTCTGGGGCCGCATGACCGCGCGCGGCACCAATCTTGGCCCCTTCATGGGGCCTCCGACCGGCCACCACATGGAAATCACCGTCATCGACATTCTGCGTTTTGCGGAGGGGCGGGTTGTCGATCACTGGGGTTCGCCCGATCGCTTCGCGGCGATGGCACAGCTCGGTCTGCTGCCTCAGCCCCAGTAGGCGGCACGCGCCGGTTTGCGCGAAACTCCTCGGTCCGCGTACCGAAACATGTTCGTTATCCCGGAGCAAAGACCAGGCTCACAGCAGGCGGAAGCCACCGTTGTTGAGTCCAAAACGAGAGACCGCCTGTCTGGGCGGTCTTTCGAGTCTCACGTATCTATCCGCAAATTGATTCGCACGTGAAAAAAGAGTGCATCTCGTACAGATTAGAAGCGCGACTTACCCAGTTGAAGCGAGATGCGACTTGAGCAATAATGCTACCCCAAAACCGAAAAATATCGATTACTCTCATGTGCCGCGTCCGTTATGGCGCAAGATCAAAAAAGTGGTATGGCGCAGCTACACGCGGGAGAATTCGGGGAGGGACGAAGTCGCCTTTGCCGCCGCTTGACTGTGACTGCAAAATGGGGATACGCCCCGCCAGACGCCAAACCGCCGGACCAACATGATTGTCAGGCATATAGTTGTGTTCTATAATGAAATGTTGATGTTTATATAACAAGCATCATTGTCCCTAACTCAGCAAAATTATCAACGCATAAAACATAGTAGACGTCTCATTGTGAGAAAGGGCTGCGCATGTCCCGGTTACGCTTCTTGTTTATCGCGTTCGGTCTGTTGGTAGCTTTCGGTCTTATCCTCGTAGGTCCAGTGGAGGGGCATTCGGCGCAGGCCGATGCCCCCTATTTTTTCGGCAACAGCACGGATGACGCCGTTAGCGACGTGAGTCAAGCGCCGGGTTACGCTGCCTCGGCGTTCTGCAGCACGGTAAGTAAAATCCTGCGGCTGGAATGTGAAGCGCTCGAAGCGGGCAGTGCCAGTGAACTGCGCGCACTGTCTTTGACTGATTATAGCCGGGTCGGCGGGCCGCTTTCGCAGGCGTTGGATAACCTGACCACTCTGGCCGATCGGTGGCTGTTTGAAACCCAACTGACCGGCAGCATTTCCGGTCATGTGTACGAGAGTGACGGCGAGACGCCGATTGAGAACGCCTGGGTGTCGGTCGGGATATTTGACACGTACGAGGGCCAGGGCGGCACGAATACTGACGCCAACGGGTACTACATCATCACCAGCCTGCCCGCTGCCGATTACCGCGTGAGCGCCGAGGCGTCCGGGTACGCGAATGAATTGTATGACAACGTGCCCTACTACGGCGACCACAACAACGCCACGCGTGTGACGGTCACCGCAGGCGGCGACGTGACCGGCATCGATTTCACGCTTGATCCCGGCGGCTCGGTGACTGGTACGGTCTTCACGTATGACGGCGTCACCCCGCTGGAAGGTATCCCGGTGGATACGCAGCCGGGCGGGTTTGGACGCTGCACGGATGCGACTGGCACGTTTACGATGGATGGCTTTCCGCTGGATACGCCGATCACCCTGTTCGCCGGGGGCCAGGGATGGGGCAGTTGCAGCAGTGATGGCGTCTACGCCCGCGAGTACTACGAGGAAACACCCGATCTGGGCAGCGCGACTCCGGTCACGTTGACCGGCGGCGGCGAAAACGCTACTGGCATCGACTTCACGCTCAAACTGGCCGGTACGGTGACCGGCACCGTCCTCGCCGAAGACGACGCCTCACCGCTGACGAACATGGGCATTTATCTGGCATTTGACAACTGGGGCATAGGAGCATGCACCGATGGAAGCGGTGACTATTGGATCAGCGGCATCCCGCTGGATACGCCGTTCCGCATAGGCGCGGGGGGCAGTCACGGGTGCGGCGGCGCTCAAAGCTACATACAGGAATTCTGGGAGGAAACATCGAACTGGGACAACGCTACGTTTTTGACGGCGACCAGCGCCCTGCCGGATATCACCGGCATTGACTTCACGCTGACGTTGGGCGGCACCGTGTCCGGCACGGTAACGGAAGAGGACGGCGTCACACCGATTGCGGGCGCGTGGGTCACGGTGGAAGATGCTACTAGCGGGTGGTGGCTGGCCAACGCACAAACGGCAGCCGATGGCACGTACACCGTCGAGCGTGTCTATCCCACCATGGTGCGGGCACGTGCGGAGGCCACCGGCCATGCGTCTGAGTATTACGACGACGCCGGGCATAACGGCGCGAACGCCACACCGATCGCAGTGACTGCCGGTGGGCATACATCCGGCATCGACTTCATGCTGGCTCCCGGCGGCTCGGTGACCGGCACGGTCTTCGCCGAAGACGGCGTCACGCCGCTGGTGAACATGGGCGTTTATCTCGGATTCGACACCTGGGGCATAGGATCATGCACCGATGGCAGCGGTGATTATGTGATCAGCGGCGTCCCGCTGGATACGCCGTTCCGTTTGAGCGCGGGAGGCAGTCACGGCTGCGGCGGTTCGCAAGATTACGTCAATGAGTTTCAGGTAGATACACCGGATTGGAGTTCGGCGACCATATTCACGCTGACCAGCGCCGTGCCAGATATCAGCGGCATCGACTTCACGCTGGAGCCCGGCGGCTCAGTGACCGGCACCGTCTTCGCCGAAGATGGGACGACGCGCCTGCCCTACATGGGCGTCTTCCTTTTCGCTGACGGTTGGAGCATAGGCCGGTGCGCCGACGCAAACGGCGAGTACACGATAAGGGGTGTTCCGCTAGATATGCCATTCCGCATGAGCGCGGGGGGCGAACATGGGTGCAGTGGCGCTCAAAACTACATACGGGAATACTGGGAGGAAACATCGAACTGGGACAACGCCACCTTGTTGACGGCGACCAGCGCCGTGCCGGATATCATCGGCATCGATTTCACGCTGACGTTGGGCGGCACGGTGTCTGGCACGGTGACCGACAATCTCGGCAACCCGATACCGAATATGACTGTAAACGCTGAAGCGGTCAGTTTCGGCATGGGGACGTGTACCGATGCGTCGGGTGACTACGTGCTTAACGGGCTGCCCTTCGATGCCGCGTTGCTGATACATGCCGGTGGCTCAAACTTTTGTGCCGGTGCGTCAGGCAGTTATGCCACCGAATATTGGGAAGAGACTCCCTTGAGGAACCTGGCGACGGGAGTAGTCCTGACCAGCGGCGCGCCGGACCTGACCGGCATCGACTTCACGCTCGATCCGGGCGGCACCGTATCCGGCACGGTGACCGACAGTGCGACAGGCCAGCCGCTCGCTAATATGGTCGTGAACATCCAATTCGTTGTTCTCAACGCTGGCATGCCTCATGCTTGTACAGATGCCAACGGCGAATACACGGTGAACGGCATCCCGTTTGACGCGGATTTCCGGATTGTAACGGGCGGTGGTGCGTGGAACCCCTGCGGCGGCCCCCCCGATCACGTCCGTGAATTCTGGGAAGAAACGTACGACGGCGATAGCGCAACTGTGCTCACCGTGACAGCGGCGAATCCCGATCTCATGGGCATTGCCTTTACGCTGGACGTAGGCGGCTCTATCTCGCTCACCGTGTATGCGGAAGACGGAGTCACGCCGCTAGAAGGCGTGCCGGTGGATACCGCCCCGCGCCAGTACATTGATTGCTCCTTAGCGGATGGCACGTTTATCATGTCAGCGCTGCCGCTGGATACCCCGATCACTGTTTTCGCCGGGGGCAGTGGCTGGGCTGGGTGTTCGGACCAGTACCGGATTCAGGAATTTTGGGAAGAAGCGCCCAATATCGAATCCGCTACGCCAATCATCCTGACGAGCGAAACGCCCGATGTGAGCGGGATCACTTTCACGTTGATTGAGGGCGGCAGAATCAGCGGTCTGGTCACCGCTGATGAAAGCGGCGATCCCCTGGCGGCGATCTGGGTGTGCGCGTTCGATTACTCAGCTCAAGGCAACGAGTGGAGATGCGCGCAAACCGAACCGGATGGAACCTACACGATCACCGGGATCGTACCAGGCGACAAACGTGTCTGGTTGTTCCCCGATGATCGACTGCATTTGTTCTACGATGGCTCAAACACGTTTGAAGGGGCAGCGCCTGTGACGGTAACGGGCGGCAGTACGACCAGCGGGATCGACTTCTCGCTGCCGCTGGCTGGGGTAATTAGCGGCATGGTCTACGAGGAAGACGGTGTGACGCCGCTGGCCGGAGTGACTCTATCTACCGGCACTGGCGAATATCCCGAATGCTCGCAACCGGACGGGTCGTACCGCATCTTCGTACCCACCGGATCGTATGTCGTCAAGGCCGGATCGGGCATCTGCAACAGCGAGGTCGTGGTTCCAACGCGGTACTACGACAACGTCTTCGATCCTGGCAGCGCGACGCCGGTAGACATCCTGGTCGGTGAAACGGTTGAAGGAATCGACTTTGTGATGGTGAGCCAGCCCGCTGCGCCGGACAACCTGGCGGCGTCAGCCATATCACAGACTCGGATCGATTTGGGCTGGACGGACAATTCCGGCGACGAGACCGCTTTTCACATCGAACGCTCCCCGGACGGCAGCACAGGTTGGTCCGAAATCGACACGGTTGCTGCCGACGCGACCGCTTACAGTGACAGCGGCTTGACGTGCGATACGCCGTATTTCTACCGCGTGCGAGCCTATCGCAGCGGTGACAGCACCTACTCGGACTACTCGAATGTCGCCAGCGCAGCCACCGACCTATGCACAGTAAACCTGGTGCGCAATGGCGATTTCAGCGCGAACGAAGCCGAGTGGGGTTTCTGGGGCGAGATCAGTCATACTGTGAACGCAGGCGTGTTGGAGTTCTACCGCCAGACGCCCAGCCCGGACGGCGCGGCGGTCATCCAGGACCTGAACGTCACGCCGACCGCTGGCACGATCTTCGACGTGACCTTCGACCTGGGCAACGCGGCCAGCACACCCAAAGCGGTGTGGGTCACCGTGCGAAAACCGGATTGGAGCGAATACCTGACCT
>CAYMTN010000097.1:0-18402 GCA_964393335.1 uncultured Anaerolineaceae bacterium | reverse complement strand
GCCAAAACTTTGACTGGCCTTCCGGCGCGGCGCGCCGGAAGGCGGGGTCCAGGGGCCGATGGCCTGGTGGGTGCGCGAGGGTGAAACCCTCGCAGAACCTACGCCCGCGTGTACTAGTGCCCGACGCGCACCGAACCCAGCGTCACAAACTGGCACGCGTCTGCGTCCGTGGCCGACCCGGCAGGATCGTCGATGGCGCAGCGGTCCGGTGATTCGATCTGCACCGCGCTGAACGACGGATCCGTGAACGCGTACACCTTCACGCCGACCTGATACGTCCCGGCTGGCAGCGCGGACGTGTCCAGTGTGTGGCTGTCGAAGTAAAGGCCGGGGACCGTCCACTCGACGGTAGGTGAGCGATTTTCCATCGGGTAGCTGTCGTGCTGCGTTACCAGCGCGCCGCTCGCGTCCAGCAGAAACACGGACACCGTGTAGTCCCGGTCCGGCGTCACCTGCGGCGACCACAGCAGATTCACCGTCACCCACTCCCGATACGCGGCGATCTCCGGCGCTTCCATCCGCATCACCGCGCCAAACGCCACCGCCGGGGCCGCGCCATCCGGCAGGCGGTCGAAACGCCACACTTTGACGGGCAGCCCGGTGAACGGATGCCAGGCAGTCACGGGGGCGGTTTCGGTGAATCCGCGTTCCGCCAGCGCCGCGCGCAGATCGTAGTACGGCCAGCCGAGTTTAACGACCCACACGTGAGTCTCGCCGGACACCTGCGCATCCAGGTACGCCGCAAACCCCGCCGGGTCGGCCACGCGCGGGCCTTCGGTCGGGATGGTGCGCACCCGCCCATCACTCGCCTGATCCAGGTAGTAGGTGAACGTCACTTCCTGCAAGTTCTTAAACTCGCCGTTGTTCATTTCCAGCAGCACGACATCCGCCGCCGTGCTGTGCTGCGCCACGTAACGCGCCACGTCGTCCCATTGGGCGCGTGCGGGCGGTGCGGCGGACCGCGTTCCCCAACTCAGCAGCAGCAAAACGCCAGTCATGATCCACCGCTCCGGGGACCGGAATCGGGCGACCGCGTGGGCTACCAGCAGCATCACCGCTGGAACGATCACCGCCAGCGAACGGACGTACAGGCTGTCCATGAATTCGTTCAGCACAACGGTGATCGCGACCACCAGCACGACCAGCGCGCCCAATAACCCGCTGGCAGCGCTCGGCTGGAGCTTTTTCCGGTCCAGCGCCACGACTCCCAGCGCCGCCAACGCCAGCCACACGCCCGCCGGACTGCCGCCTAACTGCTCGGCCAGCGTCCGGTAAGCGACCCATGAATTATCCCACGTGAAGCGCAGTTGGTCGGATAGGCCCGCCGCCTGATCGGCCAGCGTCGGCAGCCAGGGAATGAACAGCAGCGCCGCCAACCCCAACCCGGCGGCCAGGCTTCGCCACTGAACGCGGCGCACCACTGCGGGATCGTGGCGCGTCAGCAGGCCGTGCAGCGCCAGCACGAGCAGCACGAATCCGCCCCAATAATAGGACCACAGCAGCGCCGCCCCTGCGACTCCGAACAGCAGCGCGCGCCGCCAATCAGGACGCCGCCACCAGCGCCAGTACAGCCACATCACCAGCAGCGTCATGACCTGCTGCTGCGGGTAATGGCGGACCTCCTGCGCGAAGACGTGAATCAGGTCGTGGGCGATATATAACAGCACGGCGATGATCGCCGCTGTGGGCGACAGCATATCCGCCCCGACGCGAAACAGCAGCGCGGCGCTGAGCAGGGCCAGCAGCACCGACAGGCAGCGCATCGCAAATACGCTCGATCCCATACCCACGCGCCATAGATGCAGCTCGACAAAAAACAGAGGCGGGTGGTTGTCCACCTCGACGCGCTCAATCGTCTCGCCCAACGAGAGTCCGGGGTCCGAGGCGTAAATCGTCCACCCTTCATCCGCCCACAGAATCAGGTCGTTCACGCCGTGCAGCGCGACGGCAAACGCCAGCAGCAGGCAGCCAACAACGGCCCACCACAGCCGCCGGGATGGGTGTATTTCGGATGGTTGGGTTACCCGCATGTGATCCCCCACCGAACGCGATCCGGCCCAGATAACGCCCTCAAGAGTAACGCCTCGCCGCCGGGCGCGCAATGAGTCAGGAGAAGGATGTCACGCGGGGCCAAAGAGCCAAGAAAGGGGTGGTCAAATCACGGACGCCTGCAAAACGATTTGAACCAGAAAACTATTCTGACCAGTTCAGGTGTTCGCCGGGGCTGAAGGCGCGGAAGGCGCGCAAATGTTCCAACAGCTCCGCGATGCCGGCTTCGATGCCGATGGATGGATACCAGCCGAGCGCGTGCAGCTTGCTGCCGTCGATGGCATACGAGAGGTGCGTCAATACGTCCTGTTCCGTGTAGCGTACGCTGGCGTCAGGCCACAGCTTTTGCACAGCCGTCGCCACGTCCAACACCGACGCGTTCTCGCCCACGACGTTGAACGTCTCGCCCGCCACCTGATCGGGCTGCGCCAGCGCAAAACGGATCGCGCTGCTGGCATCCTGCACGTGCAGATGCGGGCGCGTCTGCTCGCCCGTGCCGTACACCGTCAGCGGGCGGCGGATTCCCGCCAGGTACGCAAACCGGTTCGCCACGCCGTCAAAACGCACGGCAGGCGCATAACCGAACACCGGCCCCAACCGCAGGTTGACCGTTTGCAGCGCGCCGCGTTCGCCCGCCTGGACCACGTGTTTTTCGCCGCGCAGCTTACTTTCGGCGTACAACCCGACCGGGCGGCAGATGTCGCGTTCGGTGAACGGCTGGCCGCCCCACGCATTGACCGGGCCGTATACCGCCGCGCTGCTGGTATAAACCAGCAGACTCACGCCTGCTGACGCGGCAGCTTCTACCAGATTCGCCGTGCCCCAGTGATTGACCTGCTCGACCTGCCCCGCCGAGCCGCCAAACGACAGCGGCGTGCGGACGACTGCCGCCATGTGCACGACGGCCCACACGCCATCCAACGCGCGGCGCATCCCGGCGTTATCCAACAGATCACCTTCGACGAACTCGTACCGCCCGGACTCCGGCAGATCGAGCAGGGTCACGTACGTTTCACGCTGCAGGTTATCGAGAATACGAATGGTGCAATCGGTCAGGTTGGGATCGGTCGCAAGGTCGCGGATCAACTGCGAGCCGATGTAGCCCGCTCCGCCGGTGACGAGGATCACGCGCGCCATGCGATTCTATTCCCGTCCCGGGGGGCGCAGCTGGAACAGCGTATCCGTGTGCAGGCCGCATTCGGTCTTGGCCTGGTCCGCCCAACGCCCGGCCCGCTCGTCATCGCCGCCGGTGACCGGTGCGGTGCACGGCGCGCAGCCCACGCTCAAATAACCCTGGCTGAACAGCGGGTGCACGGGTAGATCAAACGCGTGAATGTACGCCCACAGATCCTTATCCGTCCAGGCGACGAGCGGCTGCACCTTCACGCGGCCATTGGGCAGCAATTCGACCGGCTGGGCCTGGGCACGGTTGGCGGTCTGGTCGCGCCGGATGCCCGTGATCCACGCACTCAAACCCTCCAACGCGCGCCGCATCGGCTCCACCTTGTTGATGTAGCAGCACATATCGGGATCGCTGCGGTAGAGCGCATCGCCGTAGCGCTGGACCAACTCGGCGCGATTCTGGGCGCGCACGATACGCACGTTTAGCCCGAACGCCGCCGCCAATTGGTCGCGGTAAGCCAGCGTTTCGGGAAAATGATAACCCGTGTCGAGGAAAATCACCGGAATATCGGGGCGCACCCGGCTGAGGATGTGCAGCAGCGCCACGCTCTGCGTCTGGAACGACGACGTAGCGGCCAGTTCGGGCATGAACTGCTCCGCTGCCCACGTGATGATGGCGTGGGGATCACCCGCCTCGAACCGGGCGTTGAGGGTGCGAATGTCGTCTTGATTCATGCTTCGATTGTAACCCGGATACGGGCGCAGAACCAGGGAGAATTTCGGGCAGGTACGATTGACTCATTCTAACAATGTCTCAATTTGTTCCACCACAGAGGGCATGGAGAACACAGAGAAATTCTTTTTCTCTGCGGCCTCTGCGTTCTCAGTAGATCAACGGAACTCATGAGAGTATTTCGTAGGGGCGCTGCTTGCTGCGCCCAGGAATCCATTTCTCGTGACTTCTATGGATTCATTTCTGTGGTCAGATCATCGTTTGAACGATTCGACCGTATTCGGGCAGGTGTGAAGAAAACCTGTCCGTGATTCGCGTGACAAGCCTCACCCCCTGGCCGCGTGCCGCAGATGGCACGTGTCATTCAAACTCACCAGGGTGTAGTCGCCGTCTTCCGCCTCAAAGACGTTCACGGCGCAGGTATCCTGGCGCAGCCGCCAGAAACGGTCATTGCCAAGCCCTAACACGCCTAACAACACGATCCGGTTGACGACGGTATGGCTCACCAGGACGATGGTTTGCCCGGCGTGCGCGGCAGCCAGATCGCGGACCGCGTGCATCGCGCGGGCGCGCAGGTTATCCAGCGTTTCGCCGCCCGGAATCTGCGCGACATGCGGGGTCGCATACCACGCCGCGAGCGCCTCCGGCCAGCGCTCGCGCACCTCACCGGGAGTCAAGCCCTGCCACGCGCCGTAGTCGATGTCGATCAGCCGCTGTTCGACCTGCACCGGCACGCCGCACGACGCGCCAATCGCCTCCGCCGTCTGCTGCGTCCGGGCGAGAGGACCGGCGTAGACGGCGACCGGCTGCCAGCCGGATGCAATGCGCCGCCCGGTCAGATCAGCCTGCGCCAGGCCGGTGTCATTGAGCGGGATGTCCGCCCGGCCTCGGAAGCGCTCCACCCGGTTCCATTCCGTCTGCCCATGCCGGACCAGGATAATTTGTGTCATGGTTCACCTTTCGCGCACACCGGGCAAGCAGGCACGCGGTACACTCAACCGCCGATCGTCCACAACAGCGGCACGAGCGCGATCACGATGGCGAAAATCAAGATCGTCAGGATGCCGCCCACCCGGATAAAATCGATGAATTTGTAGCGACCTGCATTGTAGACGATCACACTCGCCGGTTCGAGTGGCGTGATAAACGAGGCGCTCGCCGCCAGGGCAATCGTGATGGCGAACGGGCGCGGGTTGTAGTCGAGCAGCAGCGCCGTCTGGATCGCAATCGGGATCAGCACCGCCGCCGCCGCTTGATTGGACATCGGTTGAGTCAGCACGACGGCCAGTCCAAAAAACACGGCCAGCAGCAGCACCGGAGAATTTTTGATGGGCAGGTCCACGATGAAATTGGCCAGATAATCGGCGGTGCCCGTTTCTTGCATGGCCCGGCCAAACGCCAGCATACTGCCGATCAGGATGAGTGTCTGCCACTGGATGTTGCGATAGGCTTCTTCCGGCGTGATACAGCCGGTCAGGAAGGCGGTCAGCGCGCCGACCATCACGGCGACGGAAATCGGCAGGATGCCCAGGACGGCGACCAGCAGCGATCCGGCAAAAATGGCGCTCGCCAAAAACGCGCGGCTGGTATCCGGTGCCAGCGTGTCGATCACGTCCAGCACGCGGAAATAGCGTTCGGTTTCCATCAGGTGCAGGTTATCGCGCGGGATGTAGATCAGCAGCACGTCGCCCAGGTTCAACGTCAGGCGGCCAATCCGGCTGTGACGCACTTCCCCGGCGCGGCGAACGGCCAGAATCTGGACCTGGAAGCGCTCACGCAGGCGCAGCCCCTTGATGGTACGCCCGACCAGCGGCGAGCCGGGCAGCAAGACGACCTCCGCCGTGCACGCCCCGCCGTTCGCCGAAAACCGCTCCAGCCCTTGAATCTTGCCGCTGATCTCGACCTCCGGCATGGTGGGGAGCCGCAGCATATCCATGCGCGACCCTTCGACCACCAACCGGTCGTTGGCCTGCAACACCGTCCGGGCGAGTGGTTTGATGGTCTGCGAGCCGCGTTGAAGCTGCAACATGCCAAGCTGTAGATCGTTCATCAACACCGACTCTTCGATGGTTTTTCCGATGATCGGTGAGGCGGGAGGCACAATCAATTCGGTGAAGTACAGATCGTCATCAAACGGGGCCTTGCGCGTGTCCGAACTGGCGCGATTGGGAATCAGCCGGAAGCCAACCGTCGCCATATACAGCAGGCCCACGACCAGGATCGGCAGCCCGACCGGCGTGAGTTCGAACATGCCGAGCGGTTTGAGGCCCTGCTGCTGCATCAGGCCGCTGACAACCAGGTTGGTCGACGTGCCGATGAACGTCGTCGAACCGGCCAGAATGGCAGAAAACGCGAGGGGCATCAACAGTTTGGACGAATTCAGCTTGCTGCGATTGGCCAGCCCCAACGTGATCGGCAGAAAAAACGCCGCCGACGCCGTGTTGCTGATGAACGCGCTCATCGCGGCGGGTGCGACCAACAGGGCCAGCCGTAACCGGGTCGTGTTCTGGCCGACCAGGTTGAGCAGGCGCTGGCCGACCAGATCGATCAGGCCCGTGCTCACCAGCGTTTCAGTCATAATGAGCAGCCCCAGGATCATGAGCACGGTTTCGCTGCCAAACCCGGCGAAGGCGTCGGCGGGGTCGAGCAGGCCCAGGACCGCCAGCGCCAGCATGAGTCCCAGCGCGGTGATGTCGGCGGAAACCCACTCAAACGAGAACAGAATCAGGGCGGCGACGAAGAGGATGAGGAACATGGCAATATCGAGGGTCATGCCGTGTGTGCCTCCGTCTAGTGGAGAGACTGAAACAAATCCGGATGATCCAGGGCGCAGCAAGCAGCGCCCCTACCAAGCTAATCGTCCGGATTCTATTTCTGTTTTCCATAAAAACCGAAACGGCTGTCGCTGGAACATGCAAGCGGTATCGAGCCAGTACGATACCGCTTGCTGGATGATCTGTTGTGCTGTTCAGGCCGATCCAACAGCTACGCGGGTTTGATGAAACCGCGTTCGAGCAGGTAGCTGATGATCGCCTGTGCGTTTTCCTCAGGCGTATAGTCAACGGTGCCCAGGATGATTTCCGCGTTGAGTGGTTCCTCATACGGATCGTCGATCCCCGTGAAACCCGTGATCTCACCCCGGCGCGCCTGGGCGTACAGGCCCTTCGTATCGCGTTCTTCGCAGACGTCAAGCGGCGTGCTCATGAATACCTCGACAAAATTGTCGCTGCCGACCATGTTCCGCACGTCGTTACGCGTGGCGCGGTAGGGGCTGATCGCGGCGCAGATCACCACGCCGCCATGCCGGACCAACTCAGACGCCACGAACCCGATGCGGCGAATGTTGAGATCGCGGCCCTCTTTGCTGAACCCCAACCCTTTCGACAGGTGCGTGCGGACGACATCGCCATCCAGCACGGTCACCTGGCGGCCATGTTCCAGCAGCATCGACGTCAACACGTCTGCCGTCGTCGATTTCCCGGACCCGCTCAGCCCGGTGAACCAGATACAAACGCCCTGGCGGTGGCGTGGCGGGTAGCTGTCGGCCAGAATCGCGGCCACCTCCGGGCGAGTGAACCACTCCGGGAGCGGCTTGCCGTTGCCCAAAAACTCCTCGCGCACCTGCGTGCCGGACAGTGACAGCGTCTTGGTGCCCTGTGGAATCTTGGAGATTTCTTCATAACGATCTTCGTCTGGAATATACGACACCAGCCGGAACGGAATGACTTTGACGCCCAACTCGTCGCTGTATTCTTCGACCATTTGCTGCGCGTCGTAGGGTCCGTAGATCGGCTCCCCGTTCGAGTCGTTGCCCGGCCCGGCGTGGTCCCGCCCGACGATCAGGTGATTGGCCCCGTAATTACGGCGAATGATGGCATGTAAGACGGCTTCACGCGGGCCGCCCATGCGCATCGCCAACGGCAGCAGCGAGAGCAGCACGCGGTCTTGATCGTAGTAATTCTGCGTGAGGGCTTTGTACGTCCGCACGCGAATGTAGTGATCCACGTCGCCCGGTTTGGTCATGCCAACCACCGGATGCAAGAGCAGCACGCCGCCGACCTCTTCGATGGCGCGTTTGGTCAGTTCTTCGTGGACCCGGTGCAGCGGGTTGCGCGTCTGGAAGGCGACGATATTCTCGTAACCGAACGTCTGCAATTTGGCCCGTGTTTGGGCCGGTGTCAGGCGCAGATCGCGGAAGTCGTAGGCAGGCGGAAGCTGGATCACTTTCAACTCGCCGGAAATGTTGAGCGGCCCCCAGGTGTGCATCTCGGACACAATCGGGTGCGCGGTATCCAGCGTGCCAAACACTTTTTCGGAGACTTCATCCCGGTCCCACTCGTAGATCTCTTCGATCTTCATCACGGCCAACAGCTCGTTTTTCTGGCTGCGCAGCGCGATCTCCTGCCCGATCTGGATGTCGTCACCGGGAAAAATCGGCAGCGTGATCGGAAGCGGGAATAACTGCCCGTTCGAGAGGCGCATTTCGTCGATGACACGCCGGTGATCCGCTTCGGACATAAAACGGTCCAGCGGCGAAAACGCGCCCACCGCCAGCAGTTCGAGATCGCACATCTGCCGCTGGCTGAGCTGCAACGATGGCAAATGACTTGCATACGCTTTCAGCTCGGCCACGTCATCCGCCGCCACGCGCAAATCGACAAGCCTTCCGCCGTATGGTTCAATCAAACCCGACCGGGACATACACTGCCTCCTGATGACAAACCGCTTCATTGGGTATTCAAACGGCGGTATCGTACCATACAATAGCCTTTTTTCACAGTGTTTCACGGCCCTATTGGCGCTTTTGATGAGCCAGCGCCTTTGATTCCGCACCGGCTGCGACCGGCCAATTTCCGCCGATCTGGCGTGCGTTTCAGGCGATGAGCGGGCGGCGGTCCGGCCTGCATCGCGGGCAGCCGGCTGATCCCACTAATGACAGATCACGCGGGATGTGTTCAAATAACCGCCGTGCATGATCGTATGGTCCGGCCTATCAACCTGGAGTGAATCGGACGTGAATTTTCTGAACGAACTCGAAACGGCAACATCCATCGCGCAGCGCGCCGCCCTGCTCTGCCAGCAGATTCAAGAGGACCTGGTTGGCTCCGCTCAAAAAGCAGGGCGCGAGCCAGTCACCATTGCGGATTACGCATCCCAGGCCATCATCGGGCGGGCGCTGGCTGAGTCATTCCCTGGGGATGCCGTCTTGTCGGAGGAACGCGCCGCCGATTACGTGAACCTGTTATCCGAAACGCAGCGCGCCCTGGTCCAGCGTTTTTTGACTCAGGCGGTTGGCAGGCCGGTTTCGGAGGATCAAATCTGCGACTGGCTGGATACCGGCAAACAAAAGACAGCAGCGCGCACCTGGACCGTCGATCCGATTGACGGGACGGCGGGCTTCCTGGGAAAACGGCACTACTGCGTCGCGGTCAGCCTGATGGTCGATTACCGGCCCGTCGTGGGCGTGCTGGCCAGCCCAGGGTTTTACAGCGAAGAAGACACGTCCCGCACCGGCGCATTGACGTTTGCCGCGCAGGGCGCAGGCGCATTCATCCGCCCGCTCAGCGGAGGGAACGCGGCCCCCATCCACGTCTCGACGACGGCGGACGCCAGCCGCGCGGTGATTTTGACGAGTTACGAAGACCGGCATGTCGATCTGGGCTTTATCGACCGGCTGATGCTGGCGCTCCAGCGAGGCCCGGACGCGCCCTATTTTCGCCTCGACAGCCAGGACAAACACGCCATGCTGGCGTCCGGCAGAGGCGACATCAACCTGCGCGTCAGCAACGAGGCGAGCTACCGTGAAAAAGTGTGGGATCATGCCGCCGGTCATATCATCGTGACGGAAGCAGGCGGCAAAACAAGCGATGCCCAGGGCCGCCCGCTCGATTTCAGCATGGGCACGCGGCTCAGCGGCAACCAGGGAATCCTGATGACGAACGGCCATTTGCACGAGTCGTTACTCGACGCCATCCAGCGGTGTTTGTAAGGCGTCGCGCGGCGGATCAGGGGCGACGCTTCTCGATGGCGCTCCGGCTCACTTTCGCCCGCACCTGACGCCCCAACATCTCAAGCAGCACCTGCACGCGTTCGGAGTCGCTGAGGCGCATGTCAAAGAGCGCCTCGTACCCGGCTAATGGTCCCCGCGTAATCCGCACGGGATCGCCCTGCTTCAGGCCCTCCAGGTGGATGCCGCCCGCCGACTCAATGGCGGCGATCCGGCGCTTGAGTTCATGGACCACGTTTTCCGGTACGGGCATGGCGTACCCATCGAACTGCACGAGGCCGATCGCAAAGGGCACCCATTGCAGCGCCGAAATACCGACCTCGTCCAGGTCGGCGTAGACAAACATATAACGTGGGAAATAGGGGCGGATCCTCGACGAACGCGGGTTCACAGGTTCGACTTCAATCGTCGGATAGAAAACCACGAACTGCTGCGTTTCGAGATACGTACAGAGCTGGTTTTCCTTGTGCGGCTTGCTTTGAATTACATACCAGGCCTTGCCCATCAATTCACCCTCCCGGTGCTCGGACATAACGACACAACGTGCTCCCCAACAGCGATGCGGGCCTGGACCGGTCCGGGTCCAAACGAGCGACTATTCCCTGCCACGAATCGCCCTGGTCAGGCGATTCCACATGGCCCACATAATCTCCTGCCCTTGATCCAACCAGCGGTATAGGTAGGCGGGCCACACCCGTTGATCGGGACGCAATCCATATCGCACACGCATATACGGTCGCGGCGGAAACAGAATCCGGCGCACCAAACCGACTCGTTCGGTAAAGGACATGTCTTGCAGCCTGATCAACACTCGTTCCAGGCGCGATCCTTTGCTCCGAATACGAAGCGCGCGCCCAGCCACCGAATCGTGTTTGGTGCGACTTTTCCGCAGATCGGCGAATACGGCAGCGGGAACCGGGGTCGAGAAATACCGGACGGCCAGCGACAGCGCGCGATCAACCGCGTAACCCCAGCCTAACGTCGCGGCTTGTTCGACGACCACGTCCCAGTCAACGGGCGCATTCGTGACGATCTGGTGGAGATCGAAGTACTGGCGGAGCGACGTGTCGCCTTCGCCATGCTGCAAAATCGCATGAGCGCACAAATAGAGCAGGTGCGCTTCTGGTTGAGGCACAGTAAATTGGCTGCTGTTTTGAAGGGTGGTGGTTTGAGTCCAGAACCACTCCAATTTGTCGAGGGGCAGCAATTTGTTATCTGAACTCAGCAGACGAAAGTGCAGTTCGAGCACGACTGAGTCACGGGTGCCGCCTCGCAGATGGTAGTGATGAGTCTGGTTGAGTTCCATAACCTCCCTGGAACTCATCAACTTGCCTTCAGTCTTATAAAAATGATACCCAAGCCCTTCGACAAGCCCCAGGGCGTTTTCCCGCTGGTCATAGGGCACCAACACGTCCAAATCGCTCATGCGCCGTAAAACGGGCTGGGGATAGACGGTATGTGCCAGGGCGATCCCTTTCAGCCACAGCGCGGGGATTTGGGCGGCGATCAGCGCCAGGCTGACTTGTTTCCGAGTGGCTTCCAGGGTTACATAGCGGACCGCCGTGCCACGCGTGACCGTTATGACCGGCTTCCATAAAGGCCCGGTAACAATGTCCGGCGCGCTCTGTTTGGCGACCCACAACAGCATAGGCGCAAGGTCATGCCGGAACGCTGCGTCAATGATCTGCCGCCATGCTTTGGGGGGTATATCCACAGGGCTGATTTGCAGCGACACAAGCGCCCCCAGTTGATGGAGTGTTGTGGTTTCCTTCATCGAATTTCCCTACCCAGCCGGGTAACCATTCAAGCGGTCGCTACCCAGAGCGCATTGTAATCTAAAGCCTGGGTTTTGCCCACACCGGATCGCAAGCCGCAGGCAATCTTCCACCCCCCTTTGCCACAAAACGAAGATATTGAGTATAAAAGCCTGATTTATTCCTGTTTCTCAAATGACATTCAACACTATTTCGATTCGAACGTCGGTGTATAGAATGGACTAATTGCCCGATACCTCTCGATGCTACGCTATCCATCAAGAGAATTTTCGTGTCATTCGACCCAATTGGCTATAATCAAGCGACACAAGGGATAGTCGAGGCACACACATTAAATGAATCGGTTTAGTCTCGGCTTTCAAGACATATCCGGGAGGATAGCAAACATGAAGAACGTAGCCCGTGTTCTAATTCTTGTGTTACTTGTGGCCTTGTTAGCGCCCATGACGGTGAGTAACGCCCAGGACGGCGAAGGCGATCCATTGGTGGCGGTCGAAATTTCGGCGGTCTACTTCCAGTCGGCAGCGTCCGGGTCACTGGTCGACAACGGCAACGACACGTACACGCTGACGTTGAACGAAGTTGGGCCAAGCATTTTGTGGCTGGCCAGCATGCCTGCGCCGAAAATCCAGGAACTCAATCTCGAGCCGTTCGCGGCGAGTTGGGCGGCGTCACCTGATCTGTCGGCAGAGGCGGCCCTGTCGGCGGCGGGTGTCGACGTAGAATTGACCTTGAGCGCACCGTCGTACGATGCAGAGGCCAACAGCATCACGTACGTTGCCACCGTGGTTTCGTATGCGGCGGTTGACGGCTCCAAAGCTGACCTGCCAGAGAGCTTTGATGCGGCCAATCTGTCGATTGCATGGTCGTTTGACTTCCAGGGTGGCTTGGTGGCAGGCACCATGGTCCGGTACGAAGGGGTCCGCGCGACACCGGAACAGTGCGCGGCGGCTCAACAATCATGGAATGATTATTCGGCCTGGCGCGCGGCCAAAACCGCTGAATATAAGGCGGCGAGTGACACCTGCCGTGGCCGCGATGGCACCACCGACCCCGCGTTGAAGGCGGCAGCTTGTGACCTGAAGTCTCAGCTTGCCGACGAATTGAACGTCGCTGCTGCCGGTATCGAGCCAACGCTTACGCTGCTCGTCAACGAATGCCCGTAATACATTAGATTGTTCCCGGAGGGGCAAGTGCGCGACACTTGTCCCTCTGCACCATATCTTTTGTACCGTGTTCGCTTTGGGAGAGGAATTTTTTCAATGCCCCTATATGACAGAAATCCTGATGTTGTTTTGCGTGAAGAAAACGAAGACGGTGCCCTGCTATTTAACCCGGACACCAACCAGATCAAGGTCGTGAATTCCACCGGCCTCCACATCTGGCAGCTCTGCGATGGCCACCGCGACGTACCGGCCATTGTGGAGGAAATCCAACAGGTCTTTGACGGCGTGCCCCCTGAAACCAACTTGAACGATGACGTGGAACAATTCCTGGATGTATTGCTCAAAGTGGGGTTGATCGGCACAGTCGTCGAACACTAGCTCCCGCCTCAAGTCCAGATACCATCATGAATCCATCGCCGCCTTAACGGAAAAGGACTTGCTTAATGAAGGGTAATCTGATTGCTTCGCCTCGTAGTGTCGACATAGCCATCACAGGCCGGTGTAATCTAAAATGCCAATATTGTTATTACGCCGACGAGATGGTCAGCCTGAGTGATTTACCGACAGAGAAATGGCTTTCGTTTTTTGAGCAACTCGGCGCCCTGGGGATTATGCGGGTCTGCATAACCGGGGGCGAACCTTTTACGCGCCGCGACCTGTTTGAGTTGATCGACGGCGTCACCGCCAACCGGATGCGCTACAATATCCTGTCCAACGGCACGCTCATCACCGAGAAAATCCTGGCGAAATTCGACGAGAAAGAATCGCGCCGCCGACGCCTGGATTTCATCCAGGTTTCGATCGACGGCTCTACCGCCGAAGTCCACAACCTCAGCCGTCCGAACAGCTTCGACCGCGCCATTCGCGCGGTGCGCCTACTACACGGGGCCGGTTTTCCGGTGGTTGTGCGGATCACGATTAACCGGCACAATATTCATGATCTGGAGAACACCGTCGCCCTGCTGCTGGACGATATTGGCTTGCCATCGATTGGCACCAATGAGGCCGCCCCAATCGGAGCGGGCTGCGAAAACCAGGAACACGTTGCGCTCTCGGCTGAAGAACGGCTGGAGGCGATGGAAATCATGAAACGCCTCAACGCACGTTATCCGGGGCGTTTGCAGGCGAATGCCGGGCCACAGGCCAAAAACCAAGCCTACGCCGAGATGGAACACGCGCGGGCCACCGGTGAAAAGACCAAGCGCTGGAAAATGGGATACCTGACCGGCTGTGGGTGCGTGTTTTCCAACATCAGTATATTGCATGATGGCACCATCGTGCCGTGCCACATTCTGCACAGTCTGCACATTGGCAATGTCGCCACGACCGACTCCCTGCAAACCGTCTGGCATGAAAACCCGGTCCTGGAATCAATGCGCGCTCGCCGCGAGATTCCGATGAGTCAGGTGGAAGGCTGTGAAGATTGCGAGTGGAATGCCTACTGCAACGGCTCGTGCCCAGGGAACGCGTATGAACTCTATGGAGACCTCAACCGCGCCAATCCGCAAGATTGTTATCGCCGCTTTCTTTTTGAATTAGGATGGGATAAACTACACTCATGACTATCAACGCAGCCCGCCCCATCGAACGAGAAACGATTAGCCTGCCAGCGGGTATCCCCCCGCTCCAGACGCTGTATATGTATATCGCCGGGGGGTGCAACCTGGCTTGCCGTCACTGCTGGATTACGCCGAAGTTCGATCCCGATGGCACCAGTGACAGCTATCTCAAGTTGGACTATGCGCGCAAAGCGGTGGTCGAGGCCAAGTCCCTGGGGTTGAACTCGGTCAAACTCACGGGCGGCGAGCCGACACTGCACCCGCAGTTTCGCGAGCTGGTGTCGATTATCGCCGACGAGGGAATCCGGCTCTCGATGGAAACTAACGCGATGCTGATCGACCAGTCGCTGGCCGAATTGCTCAGGGAGAAAGAGTTTTACGCCATCTCAGCCAGCCTGGATGGGGCGAAAAAAGAAACGCACGACTATATGCGCGCGGTTGACGGCAGTTATGAACGCACCATCGACGGCATCAAAGCGCTTGTGGCAGTGGGGATGCGCCCCCAGATGATCTGTACCTTGCACAAGGGCAACGTAGCCGAGCTGGAAGACGTCATTGCCCTGGCCGAAAGCCTGGGGTGTGGTTCGGTCAAGTTCAATCACGTTCAGCGTGTGGGACGCGGCAAGAATTTTGGCGACAAATACGGCCTGGAGTTAACCGAAATCCTTGCACTGTACGACCGGGTACATAACGTGCTGCAGCCGCGCAGCAAAATCCGGATATTCTTTGATGTTCCGTATGCGTTCTTACCGATTCGCGAGTTCCTGAATCTTGCGCCAAGCTGCATGGTGCATAATATCCTGGGGGTGCTGGCGGGCGGCGAGATTTCGATGTGCGGCATCGGCGTGACGACCCCCGATCTGGTGTACGGCCACATCGAAAAAGATGATCTGCGCGATGTGTGGTTGAAAAGCGCCAAGCTCACAGAACTCCGTGAGTTGGTTCCCCAGCAGTTGGAGGGAGTGTGTGGCAACTGTTTGCACCGCCGCATCTGCCGGGGACATTGCATAGCGAACACCTACTTTTCGACGGGCAAAATGAATTCGGCCCACCGTTTCTGTTCCGAGGCGTTTGAGCAAGGACTGTTTCCAGAGTCCCGTCTAGAAAATCCCGAACTAACGCAAATCCTTTGAAGGAGAATAATGATATGTCCGAAAAACCAAAAAGTAACAAGTACGTACCTCCGCGAATTGTCGATCTCTCAGGGTCCGGCGCGCATGGCGGGCAGGTTGAAGGCAGTTGCGAGGATGGATCGATGCTGACGTTCGAAACCTGTGGGAACGGCGGGACTCCAGCGGGCGGTACGTGTGCGCCCAGTGGGTTTGTACCATCGCGTGGTTACTGTGACCTCGGTGACAAGGCGGTTGAAGGCTGCACGTCCGGTAACGGCCACATCTAACCCCTGGCGGTCTGACACCGCACGCATCGTATTTAGAGTCACCAGAGAGAGAACAAATGTTCTCTCTCTGGCACTTGTGTTAGGAGTTTGAATGTCTGTCCTAACCCACCGAGTTGGGGGAATCGTCTTTCGGACGGAAACGGATATTATGCTGACCCGGCTGGAATCGAATGGGTTCCGCGCGTTTCGTGTCAGTGACCTCGAACCGGACATCCGGCACCGAATTGTGACGATTGATCCAGGCCAGTTGGATGCCCCCCCGTTACGCGACACTGAAAAAGCACGACTGGCGCAGTGCCACCGTCTGCCAACCGGGCGCGGGCGCATGATTTTGCCACCTCTGGAGACATTTGGAAGTGCCGATGTGCCCACCCTCCCGGTGGGCAAGTTTGAGGTCCCTTTGCTGCGCTCGCCGTACCTGAGGCAGCGGTTGGAACCGGCGCTGGTGCAACCTGAGCGCTTCGCGCTCGGCTTGCACCTGTATTCCGTCGTCATTCAAGATTATCAGGAACACACGATTGACGTCTTTTTGCCGCGCGACCGCGCGCCATTCTTGAAACCCGCCTATATTGACGAGGGACTGCGCCGGCTGTTTGCCAGCTTTTTGCCTGCGTTCTCGGCAGTGATGCTTCACAGCTCGAGTATTGTACGCGGTAGCCAGGTCGCCGTCTTTTTTGCACCGGATGAAGGGGGCAAAACCACCCTGGTAAACAGCGCGCCGGATGGCACGATCTTGAGCGATGATCGTAATATCCTGCGGATCGACGATACGGGCCGCGTGCTGGTCTATGGCACGCCCTGGGGCAGCATCACACACGCAGACCCGCACGGTCGATGTGGTGGGTTGTTCTTGCTGGAAAAAGCCCCCACGTTCGCACTGGAGGCTATCAGCCCACACACCATGCTAGAATACCTGTGGAACGAACATGTATTGACCTGGCAAATGCTGCCCATACCGCTGCGAAGCCGCGTCTTTGACGTGTTATATGACATCTGCCATCGCACGCCGGTTTATCGTCTTAAATTCGCCACCCATGCGGTGGACTGGGCTGCTATCGACGCCGCCTTGTGCTGATGGATGCACCTCAGAAACTGGTCAGTATTTGTATACCCGCCTATAATGGCAGCCACTATCTGCGCGCCACCATCCAGAGCGTGCTGGAATCAACTTATCACCCGATCGAAGTGATCGTCAGTGATGATGCCTCGACAGATGCCACTCCAGACGTGGTGCGCTCGATTTCAGACCCGCGTGTGCGGCTGTCTGTGAACGCGGACCGGCTTGGGCCGGGCATGAATTGGAATGCTGCGCTTGAACGCGCGAACGGGGATTATGTTGGCCTGCTCAATCACGATGATTTGGTAGGTCCCTTCTGGTTGACCTTTGCCGCTCACATATTGAACAACTATCCGGAAATTGGCTGGGTTGCGTCCGCATTTACGATTGTGGACGCGCAGGGGAAGTCAATGGGGGTGCTGCGCCGTTTGCCTGACACACGCGCCTATTCTCGCCTCGAAGTGTTCCCGCTGATTGCTGAAGTCGGCGCGATCAGCCCATCGTATCTGGTGCGTCACGAGGTGTTGGATGCGGTCGGACCCTATGACGCCGCGTGTGGCGCTTCTGCTGACAACGACCTGTTCTTGCGATTGGCCGCGCGCCACCCGCTTTATTATTCGGCGTACCCGCACCTGGCGTGGCGGCGTCATACGGGCAATTTGACTCTGCGGTGGAGTCCGATTGCGCAGGTGGAAGAAACGCTGCACAAACTGGAAAAAGTATTCAGTGATCCGGCACTGCCTGACGATTTGCGGCAGTTCGCCAAACCAACGTTCGAGCGTGTGCACCAGCGCGTACGGCGTCAGATTCGCCAGCTCACGCACGATGGCGATCTGCACACAGCGCAGCAGTTGACAGTTTTTTTGGATCGATTGACCTATGCGTGAGCCTATGGCGGATTCCTACCAGATCTACTACTACATCGGCAAAAGCATGAAGGGCACCTTTCAGCCCGCCGATACGCTGCTGGTGTCGCCAGTTGACCCCGCCCAGCTTCGCGCCGGAGACGTGGTTCTATTTCGGGACTCCAGGGTGGAATACCTGGTGGTTCATCGTGTGCGGGCGGTGGTGCGCGGCGGACTGATAGCACAGGGTGATTCAAGCTTTCCGCGCGACGTTGACGTGGTGTTGGACGAGGACATTATCGGCAAGGTCGCATACCGTCGCCGGCACGGCAAACTGCGTCCGGTGCGCGGCGGCATGGTTGGCTCGCTGCGTGGTCGCTTGTTACGGACGCGGCGGTTTGTCGCGTGGGAGCTTGAGCGCGGGGTCTGGTACGTAGTCACTCCCCTCGCGCGGGGGATGTATCGTGGCGTGCGGATGAGCGGCATTGTGCCGCGCCTGTGGCGACCATCGATCCAGACGATTCATGTCATCACCGACGAAGGCCCGCTTGTCAAATACGTTCACCGCAATCGCACCGTTGCCAAATGGTGGCTTGAAACGAACGAGTTTCGCTGCCGCCGCCCCTACAGCCTGGTGCTGCGCTCGCCCGTGCGTAAGTGATGCACCATGTTTAAGCCCCGCCTCGCTTT
>CAYMTN010000096.1:0-18677 GCA_964393335.1 uncultured Anaerolineaceae bacterium | reverse complement strand
CGCTTCGCGGTGAAGCGGCGGACGCGCGTGCCGAAGGGCTGGTACTGCATGGCGCTGCGCCTGCTGCAAGACGAAAACGACGTGATCCTGTATACGTTTATGCCGCAGGAAGAAGCCGAGCGCGTCGCCGGATTCACCAATTTCGCCCGGCTGCGGCCCCGCAAAGAAACGCGCTCCAACACCGATCTCAGCGCGGTAGCCGAACAGCGGCGGCTCCTCAAGCTGGAAGATACGCGCTGGGAAGATGGCGCGGAGATCGGGCGCAAGGACTTTCACGCGCTGCTGGCGGTTCTTCAGCGTAACGTGCCGGGGTGGTAACCAGCGCCAATCATTCGCAAGCGTTTTTCGTGGCCGGTGCCGGGTTTATTGGGCCAGCGTGCGTTTTCTGCTAATTGAGGAAACAAAACGAAGTCGCACAACAGAGGTTGGTAGTCGGTTTTTGGTGATTAGTCGTTGGTCAAACCGGTGTGGGTACACGCTTTTACCAACAACCAACGACTGACAACCCCTTTTCCCATGATGCGAGTTCTAAATGATTTGAACGTGAGAATCAATCATCAAGAGCGGTGGACATCGCCGAGGAGGAACAAGCATGGGTATCAGGCAGGTAGTCGCGGGTGTGCTGGTGGTGACCGCGCTAATCGGTGCAGCAGCGGCACCGGGCCGGGCAGCCGCCGCCCCTCCGGCGCAGGGCGGGCGGCTGTCGTTTGACGATACGTCCCCGACGCCGGGCACGCTGGATGCGGCCACGCCGCAGGTGTCGTACACCTTCGCGTGTTTCCAGGACGGGATCGGATCGGTAGCCGTGCACACGACATCCGGCGATCTCGCGGTTGACATCACCGTGATCGATCCAAGTTCGCGTCCCTTTGCGTCTGGCCGCGTGGTGAGCACCAATCCGAACATCGCGGCAGCCGAGGCGTTTGTGATGCCCGCCGACGGGCAGTGTGCGGTGACCCTGGCGCGATCCGGCAGTACGTCCGGCGCGTATGAGATTCGCCTGCTGCCGGGGTACGCCGGGCTGGACGTGTGGGATACCTTCGACAACAACCCCAACGACCCGCTGCAACTGACGTGGGCCCCGTACAAGTCGGATACGATGCAGGTTAACACGGTCAACGGGCAGTTGCGCATGGACGTGACGACCGATAATCTGCTGGGTTATGCCGAGCCGACCGCCGACGCGCTGAACTGGTCGGATTATTACATCCAGGCGGATTTTACGATTCTCGACTCGCCCAGTTATTTCGAGTACGGTTTTGTCATGCGAGTGTCGTCAGACGTGGAGACATTTTATTCGCTGACGTGCAGCAGCGACGGCGACTGGACATTCTACTTTTATGATGGCAGTTGGCAAGCCATCCAGGATTGGACGGTGTCGCCCGTGATCGACGGCACCGACAAAAACCCGCGCCTCAGCGTCTTCCTGCAAGGCGACACGTTCAGGCTGTATTTCAACAACCGGTTTGTAGCCGAGGTCACCGACCCGAACAATTACGCATCAGAAGGCAGTCTCGCGCTGGCCGCCTCGACAGGCGTTGACCAGACCGATCCGCTGGCCGTGTTGTTTGACAACCTGGTGATCACGGTTCCGCTGGCCAAGCCGTCCACGCTGCCGTTTGGCGGCTTTGGCACGCCGGAGCCGACCCCGACCACCGCCGGGATCGTGAGCATGTTTGGCGCGACCAAACCGCCCAGCCCGCCCACGCCGACGACCTTCGTGCCGACGCTGCCCCCGCCGCCGACCAACACGCCCGAATCACCGTTCCCGGCCACGCTGCGCAGTTGGTCCGGTTCTACGGCGGATATCGTGGCCGAACTGGTCCGGGCCGGGCTGGTGCCTTCCGGCGGATCGCAGCAGATCAACGTGCCGAGTAGCTACGGCGACACGTCGTCCGCCGGTTTGAGTTTTTACCCGCTTGGGCAGGGCCGCACGTTCCGTGATTTCGTGCTGGCGTTTGACGCGCGGCTGGTCATGACGGGGCCGGAATCGGGCTGCGGCATGTATTTCCGCAACGCGACGGCGTCCAGTAATTCGGCGCTGGTGACGGAAGATGGCGCGTTTTTGCTGGGCGAATGGGACTCGTCGGGCAACCTGACAGATTCGAGCGTGTTGGATGTCAGCGACGCGGTGATCGCCGGACAGGGTTCGACCAACCGCGTGATCGTCGTCGCGGACGGATCGACGGTGCTGATGTACGTCAATGGGCAGCTTGTCGCGTCCGCGACGGATTTCACGCCGGCGTCCGGCAGCCTGGCGCTGGAAATGTACGTCGCCAGCAACGACGCCGGGCAGACCGTCGAAACGTACTGCCAGCTTAACAACATCTGGCTGTGGGCGTTCTGACACATCGCGGCAGGCATCTGGCGCTGGTGCGGTAGGGGCATCGTTTGCCCTTGATTGCCATTCAACAGGCGGGGCCGGTCCATGCAGGGTGCGTGGAGCGGCCTTCTTGTTGCAGAATGCGCGTGTCGGCGGTAGCTTGGGGGCGGTGTTTCTGGTGAAGATGGCATTGGCGAAGATATGAAACGATACACGATCCACATGGCGATCTGGATATTGGCGCTGGCGGCGATCACGCTGATCGCGCTGTACGGCTTGTCCCGCCGGGCAGCGGCGCAGGACTCCGCCGCCGGGCAGGTGACGTTCTTTGAGCCGGTTAGCGGCGCGTTGAACGCTGCCACGTTCGCGCAAAACTGGACCTTCGACGGGCACGCCGGGCAGGTGATCTCGCTGCTGGCCGTGACCAGCGGCGGCAACCTGGACCCCGTGCTCCAGGTCCTCGGCCCAATCGGCATGATCGTCGCACAAAACGACGACCTCGATTCGTTGGTGCATGACGCCGGGCTGGAAGCGTTTGCGCTGCCGATGGACGGCGCGTATACCGCGCGCGTGCTGCGCTACCTGGGCGAAGAAGGCACCACGACCGGCACGTACCAGTTGACGCTGACGCCGGGTTTTGCCCGCGTGGAACGCCGCGATACGTTCGACCAGCCGGAGGACGCGTGGCTGACGCTGCAGGGCGAACCGCTGACCGTCACGCAGGGGCGGCTGCGGCTGCGTGCCACCACGCCCGGCGAGACGCTGCTGGCGGTCCCGCCGGATGCCGAGCCGCTCCAGAACTTCTATTTCCAGGCGGACGCGCGCCAGTTCGGCACGCCCTCGTATGCCGAGTTTGGGCTGGTCTTCCGCGCCCAGGAATCGGATTTTGGCCGCGCGTACCACTTCAAGGTAAACAACAACGCGCAGTGGTCGGTCGAGCTGCAAGACGATTCGGGCGTGTTCGCGCTGCGGAGCTGGACGCCGGATGTGGCGCTGTCCGGCGAAGAATGGACATTGGGCGTGCTGGCGCGGGATACGACCTTCAGCTTTTTTGCGAACGGCGTGTTGTTGGGCGCGGTCACGGATGCGCGGCTGGATGGGCCAGGCGCGATCGGGCTGCTGACGGGTTCGCGCGCCGATCAGACCGACCCGGCGACGGTGTTGTTTGACAACGTGGCCGTCACGACTCGCCTCGGCACGACGTACCGGGGCCTGCCGCTGGCGCTGGCCGCGTGGAACTCCAACGATCCCGGCGCGATCGTCAACGAGCTGGCCGCGTCCGGTCAGGTGACTCCCGCCCCGGCCCGCGACTTGTTCCTGCCCGAAAAAACGCTGATGGCCACCGATCCCGATGCGCGCTTTGAGTTGATCGGCTCCGATCTGGCGCTGTACGACAATTTCATTTTGGGCGCACGGGTGGGCATCGTCACGGTTGGCGAAAACGAGGGCTGCGGGCTGGTCTACCGCTGGCAGGATGCGCGCAACCTCGATCTGGCCTACGTCGATACGGCTGGCGGATTTGGCGTGGTCCAGGCGCGTGATGCGCAGTTGGTGACCAACGTCTACGCCAGCAGCCCGATGGTCAACACGGACGCGAATAAGCTGGTGGTCATCGCGCGGGGCGATCACGTGGCGCTGTACGTCAACGGGGCGCTCGTCACGCAAGAAACGGTCAGGGCAGGCGGGGGACGTGTCGGGGTGGCGCTGCTCAATTACCAGGACGGGCGCACCGATTGTTTCTGGTCGAACATCTGGGTCTGGCCGCTCGCAGAATAGACGCTGTCGAACTTGCGTTCGCGGTGACTATCGCCTAAGGTAATAACCGGACATGGACTGCCGAAAACTGAGTCATGCGCATGAATGAATCGTCAGATCTGTTGGGCGGGGCTGTATGGCGGCGGGGAGCCGTCTTGGGGCTGCAGTGGGCGACCGTCCTGTTTGTCGTTACGCTGGGAATCTACTTCCTGATGGGCGTAACGGGCTGGTCGGGCACCCTGCGCGCGCTGTGCGCGATGGGAGTGGGGCCGGTGTTGGGTGTAGGCGTGATCGCGGCGTGGTGGATGGTGCGCCGTCCGGCGTTCGTGTCTCCGGACGCTGCATCCGAACCGGACGAGTCCGAGGATCAAGAGTGATGAGTGAGGAGCACGAACAAACGTTAGATCGCACGGCGCAATACAAACGCCTGGAGCAGCGGTTCGACCGGGCCGCGAAGTTGTACGATGCCGGGTACGGTCCGCCATCCGGCAGCCGGCCCGGTAACCCGCTGGTGTGCTGGCTGCGCGACGAACACCTGGCGATTCTGCGCGATCTGGTGCCGGAGAACGCCTCGCTGCTGGATATTGGCTGCGGCACCGGCGAAGAATCACTGCGGCTGGTGCAAGCCGGTTACAGCGTGCTGGGCATCGACATCAGCCCGGCGATGGTGTGGCAGGCGCAGGCCAAAGCGGGCAGTCTCGGCATTCGCCGGGGCGTGCTGTTCAAGGTGCTGGCGGCGGGCTGGCTGGACAGGCTCGACGAGCGCGGGCCGTTTCAGGGCGCGTTTGCCAGCCTGGGTACGCTCAACACCGAGCCGGACCTGCCCGCCGTCGCGGCGGCGCTGCACGACCTGTTGGAGCCGGGCGCGCCGTTCGTCGCCACCGTGATGAGCCGCCGCTGCCTGTACGAAACGCTGCACGCCAAACGCGGCGAAAAACTCGCCCGCTCCTGCGAATGGTGCGAGTCGCGGGCCGGGACCGGCGGTGTAACCGCGCCGGTTCGTTTTTATTCGCCGGGTAACTTCGCCGCGCCGTTCGCGCCGTATTTCAGCGTCGAGCAGGTGATCGCGTTCCCGCTGTGGCTGCCGCCGGTTCACCTGCACGAGCAGTACCGCGACCGCCGGGAGCACTTCCAGCAGCTTGAAGCGCGTGAACGCCGCATGCGGTCCTGGCCGGGGTTCCGGGCGTGGGGCGATCACTTCTTGATGGTGCTGCGCAACCGCGAATCCGCCAGCGAGTAGTGATCACGGACAACAGTCCAGGCGTACAACCTGTAGAACCGGATACCAGTCGAGCAAACTGATCAAGACCTTGACCGAATCTCTTAACGACAATCACGACTTTACGCGCGACGAATTCTCGCGCGGCGGTGTCCCGGGTCTCAACGGGGCGTTCAAGGGCCGGGGCCGCCATTACGCGCCGCTGCTGGCGTGCCCGGTCGATGGCGCGGCGCTTGTCCAACGCGACGCGGCACTGCACTGCACGGCCCATGCTGGGCATGTGTACCCCGTCGAAAACGGCATCGTGCGCCTGGTGCCGCACGAGCGCCGCCACGCGGTTCACGCCGAGTCCGAGTCGTACGAAGCGGCGCGCCGCTCGGCGGGCTGGCACTCGCCGGACGAGGCGCAGTTCAAGAGCCTGCCGCAAACCGGCCTGCCAGGGTACCCGCCCGACTATTGGCCGCAGCACGCGGCCAGCACCGCGCTGTTGTGGCGCTTTCTGGAAGCGATCCGGCTGCGGAATGGCGGGCTGCCGGTTGGCCCGATTGGCGAGGCGGTGATCGTCGGGGCCGGGCTGGGCTGGCTGGCGTACGCGCTGGACGTCGCCGGGTATACGACGGTGGCGCTGGATACGCGTGCCGGGGATGAACACGGCCTGGGCGTCTATCCCATCGCGCGTTATCTGCGCGTACAGGCCGATCTGGCGTACCTGCCGCTTGCCCCGGCGGCATTTGACGGCGTGATCTTTCAGGAAGGGCTGGCGGGCTGCGGCGCGGACGACGTGCGGCAGGCGGTATTCGAACGGGCGCTGCGCGCGCTGCGACCCGGCGGGTGGCTGGCTGTGATGGACAGCTTATCCCCCTCCCCCGACCGTGCCCAGGCGACACAGGCGCTGCTGGAAGATGCCGGGCTGCGCCTGATGGCTGTCTCCCGGCGGCAGGGCTGGCGCGGCACGCTGCTGACCCTGCGCGACCGGCTGATCCCGCGTGATGCGCCGGTGCCGCCGGTTATCGTGGCGCAGAAACCGGCGATGTAGCGGGCAGCCGCTCGCCGTACCCGGCACGTTTCGACACAGCCGGGCGCGGCCTGCGAGCAACAGGGTGGGCGAAACTATACCATTGACAGACTGCGCCATGTGATGAACACGTAATCTCCCCATAAATTCGCGGAGTCGGCTTAGTTGTTCTATCATCACAACCGCCCGGCGATTATCAGTGTTTGTGCCATGCAAGGAGAAGAAGCTGCATCATGATCGAGGGAAAACTGGTTGATCTGGTCCCGTTCGAAGACGATTTCGCGATCCACATGGAATCGTGGATGAACGAAGAGGCGTGGTTCCGGATGCGCCTGTGGGAACGCCGCGAGCCGCATACCGAAAACGACGTGAAAAAATTCATCGAGAAGATGGAAAAGAACGAGCACGGCATCCTGATCGGTTTTCAGGCCAAAAACGGCGATCCGATTGGCGGCGTGATGTACGATCACGAGTGGACGCGTGTCCGCAAGGCCGACGCGATGGTTTTCGCCGGGGATCAGCGCTACGAAGGCAGCGACGAAGTGCTTGACGGGCTGCTGATGTTGGTCCGTTACTGCTTCGAAACGCGCAACCTGCACCGTCTCGACGCGTCGGCGCTCTCGTTTGACGAGGCGCGCATCGAGCACCTGCGCCGGGCGGGGTTCGTCCACGAAGGCACGCTGCGCCAGCACATCCGCTGGGATGGTGATTACGTCGATGTCGAGCTGTTCGGCCTGCTGGAAGACGAATGGCCCGGTTATGAGCAGAAGGTCACCGGACTGGACTTGCGGTCCAGCGAGCTGGAGCCGAAGCCCAAACCCGAAAAGAAGGACGACGCTGGCAAAAAAGACGACGGGGAAAAGAAAGACGACGGCGATAAATAACGGCGTACGCTGACCCACCAACAGAAAGGGCGGATCGACCATGCTCAAGGGGCTGCTTGTGGACCTGGAGCCGTTCACGAGCGAGTGGTACGACGACATCATGCTCGCGCACTGGAACAACGAGTCGAAGCTGTGGGCGACGATGGGCGACAACGGGCCGGTTTCACGCGCGCAGATGAAACGCATGCAGGAACGGCGCGCCGAGGGGCGCGAGCGCGGGTATACCGGTATGCATTTTATGATGCGCGCCCGCGACGGCCAGATCATCGGCAGCATCGGCATCAACTGGATCAGCTACTGGAACCGCACGGCCTGGCTCGGCGCGTGGATCGGCGAGCAGGACTACTGGAGCGGCGGGCATGGCACCGACGCGCTGCTGCTGGTGTGTGAGTACACCTTCGATTGGCTGGACATGCGCCGCCTATGCCTGGACACGATGGCGATCAACGAACGCGCCCAGCGCAACGTCGAGCGGGTCGGCTTCCGGCTGGAATCGCGCGCCCGCAAAACCACGCTGGTCAACGGCGCGTGGATCGATGGGTTGGAATACGGCATGCTGCGCGAAGAATGGGCCGGGCGCGAGGCGCTGGTTGAGCAGTTGGGGCTGCGCGCGCGCGCCGAAAAACGATACGGGACAGCCGACTCGTGACGCGCGAAGGACCGCCGGTCGAGCAGCGGCGGGCGATTTTTCGCCGCACGATCCCCCGGTGTAAGCACGCGTGAGCGCGGCTGGTTCAGGCGCATCGCGGATAATTATTCACGACGTGAGGACTGATCGATGTTAGAAGGACTGCTGGTTGATTTAGTACCGTATAACAAAGCGTTTGCCGATCTGGAACCGGCCTGGCGCAACAGCGAGGTCTGGTTTTGGGCCAGCGTCGGCGACCGGCCCGTGATCTCCAAAGCGCAATCCAAGCGGCAGCAGGAGGAACGCGCCGAATGGCGCGAGCAGCACGGCTGGCATGGCGCGGCGTTCGGCATTCAGACCAAAGACGGCAAACCGCTGGGCGACATCGCGCTGAACTGGGTGGTGCCCCATCACCGGCTGGCGATGATGGGCGCGGCGATTGGCGACCCGGCCTATTGGGGCGGCGGCTATGGCACGGACGCGCTGCTGCTGATCGTCGATTATGCGTTCGACTGGCTGGATATGCACAAGCTGTGGCTCAGCACGATGAGTCTCAACGCGCGCGTGCAGCGCCAGATGGCGAAGGTCGGGTTCAAGTTCGAAGGGCGGCAGCGCGAGGCGTTTGTGGCCGATGGGCAGCGCGTCGATAACTTGATCTACGGCCTGCTGCGCGACGAATGGCCGGGCCGCGCCGCGCTGGTCGAAAAACTCGGCCTGCGCGCGAAGGCGTGAGCCACACGTCACGGGATCGTTAGTGATGGGGAGTATCTATGCTCGAAGGACTGCTGGTCGATCTGGTGCCGTATGGCGACCGTTACCTCGAACAGGAACACACCTGGCACAACAGCGAGGCGTGGTTCTGGGCGGAGGCGGGTAACCGTCCGCTGCCGACCAAAGCCGCGCTCCGGCGCGGGCATGAGGAGTGGCTTGAGTGGCGCGAAAAACACGCCGACTACATGGTGATGTTCGGCATCCAGGCCAAAGACGGTACGCCGCTGGGTGACATCGCGCTGTTTGAGGTGCGGCCCTGGCACCGGGTCGGGATGTTAGGCGCGGCGATTGGCGATCCGGCCTATTGGAGCAGCGGCTATGGCACGGACGCCCTGCTGCTGATGGTCGATTACGCGTTCGGCTGGCTCGACATGCACCGCGTATGGCTGGGGACGATGAGCCTCAACGCGCGCGTGCTGCGCCAGATGGAAAAGGTCGGGTTTGTGCCGGAAGGCCGCCGCCGGGGGCTGTGGTACGCGGATGGCGCGTGGGTCGATGACGTGTTGTTCGGCCTGCTGCGCGACGAATGGCCAGGCCGCGCCGCGCTGGTCGAAAAACTCGGCTTGCAGGCGCGGTGATACCTGCCGGGTGCTTGCCCTGGCACACTGCCAAAACTCGCACTCAAAAATGGGACGTTCGAGCACCGGCAACAAGCCTCTGCCATGTGATCAGTTTTGTATCTATCCGTAGATTCGTTTGGGCAGGCGCGTTTGCTGCGCCCGGCAATCTACGGATAGATCGTTGGCAGGTTACATCACGCTCGTGGAGGAAACAAAACGAAGTCGCACAATAGAGGTTGGTTTTGGGTGATTAGTTGTTGGTCAAACCCGTGTGGGTACACGCTTTTACCAACAACCAGCAACTAACAACCCCTCTTCCCATGATGCGCGTTCTAAATGATTCGTCCACCATTAACGCTTGCGGGCTTCCAGGCGTTTCGACTCGATATCCCGGCTTTCCCAGAACTGCTGAAAGCGCGTCAGCCCACCTTCGATCTGCTGCCCGGCCTGCACGATCTCAAACAGCCCCGTCGAGTCGATCAACGCGCGTTTGATCGCAAAATACCCGGCGTGGTCCGTCACAAAATGGAACCGCCCGCCCGGCACCAGAATGCGGTGAATCGTGCGCAGCGTGCTTTCCGGCAGCGGGTCGATCTTGCGGCGGCGCTCGGCGGACGCGGGCGGCGGAAACAGCATGAACACCTCGCAGACCGATTCGTCCGGCACGATGCGCAGCGCCAGCCGCACGTCCGCTTTGATCACGCGCACGTTGTCGAGCTGCGCGCGGTCGGCGCGGTTCACAGCATCCCACACCGATTTTTCGTGCCAGTCAAACCCGGCAAACAACACGTCCGGGCGCTGCGCCGCCTGCTCGACGATGAACTCGCCGCGCCCGCAGCCCAGGTCGAAAACCAGCGGTTGATCGCGTCCAAACAACGTCTCAGCCGTGATCGGCGGCTGTGCGTCCGCATTGTGGTACAGGTCGTGGCCGGGATAGCCGCGCAGATAGCGCGCCAGCGCGTCCGGCGTTGGTCGTTCGACGTGGAATCGTTTGAGCTTCACGCGTGGCATGTGGATCAACTCGCCTGCGGCAGACTTGTGGACCGGCCCGGCGGCACGCCAGCGGACTCGCGCCGGTAGCGCTCGATGGTCGCCATCGCGTTCCGCTCCAACCCGTGCCGTTTGCAGAATTCCAGGTAGACGCCGAGATGAAACGTGGCCGTCTCCAACTCGTATTTGAACACCTGGGCGCTCAGCCCCGTCGAAAAATACGGCGTGCGCTCCCACACCGCATACACCGCTGCGCGGTCGTATGGCACCTGCCGGAACTCCGCCGCCCACGTGCCGCCGCACCCTTCCAGCAGCAGGTACTGCGCGTCCGGGTTGCCGTTGTAGGGCATCCCCACCGCGCCAGAGTTCAGAATCCAGCGCGATCCGATGTGCCGGTCCAACGGGCGGTGTGTATGTGCGCCGACGATCACCGGCTCCGGCGCGCCGCGCACGGCGTCGAGCAGATCGCGGTCGCTCATCCAGAAGCCCATGCCGTCACTCAGGCCGCGCATACTGCCGTGTACCAGCCGGACCGGCGGCAGTCCCGGCACGTTGAGCACGACCGAGCGCGGCAGCGTGCGCAGGTACGCCAGATCGTCCGCGCCGAGTTCCTGCTCGGCCACCAGCCGGATCGGCAGCCAGAAATCCGAATACGAGTCCGGGTCGTCCTCGATTCCCACGTCGTACTTGAGCGCGTAATCCTCGTGGTTGCCGCAGACCAGCGGCCAGCCCATCGAGCGCACGACCGCCAGGCATTCGCGGCTTTGCGGACCCCGGTTGATCACGTCGCCGTTGACGATCACCCGGTCCGGCGCGGTGCGGTCCAGGTCGGACAGCACGGCTTCGAGCGCGGGTAGATTGCCGTGTATGTCGGCCAAAACTGCGATACGAGTCATGACTCCCTCCGAGAAACAGGGCGTGTATTGTGCCGCGATCCGAGGCTGCGTGCAACCCTACCCACGCCAAAATCCGCCAGATGGCCCATGCAGCCGCCGGACTCCCGATCTATGGTAAACCAGGAGATTGTCAACAGGAAAGGAAAAAGGACCGATGCAGCGCTACCAACAGAAAACCATCGGATTTGCGGTCGTCGCCGTGATCGCCATCGCGGGGCTGTTCGGCGGATTTGTCAGCCCGGCCCGCGCACAAACCGGCGGCCAGGACAACCCGCCGCACACGATCGCCGTCACGGGGTCTGGCACGGCCAGCGGCTCGCCGGATATCGCGTTTGTGCAGTTGGGCGTGGAAATTCAGAACGCGGACGTAGGCGCAGCCGTGCAGCAGGCCAACACCACGATGCAGCAGGTCACCGACGTGCTGACCGCGCAGGGCATCGCCGCCGCCGACATCCAGACCACGCAGTTTGACGTCCGGCAGAATCAGCAGCCCAACCCGAACGGCCAGCCCGGCCCGACGGTGTTTGTCGTGACGAACACCGTGCAGATCACCGTCCGTAACCTGGGCACGATCAGCAGCGTGCTCCAGTCCGCGCTGAATGCCGGTGCGAATAATGTCTACGGCCTGACCTTCGGCCTCAGCGATTCCGCCGCCCTGGAGAGCCAGGCGCGTGCCGCTGCGGTGGAGGATGCGCACGCCAAAGCCCAAGAGCTGGCCGATGCATTCGGCGTCACGCTGGGCGATCCGGTCAGCATCAACGAGCAGGCCGGCGGCGGCCCGCCGGTCGCCGCGTCCTTTGCGATGGGCGGCGGGGGCGGCCCGTCGATCAGCCAGGGCCAGTTGTCGGTGACGATCCAGCTCGACGTCACGTACAGCATCACGCCGTAAGCACGCCAGCTACAAACACAACGCGCTCCCGGCAGCACGATTATCGCCGGGAGCGCATAGTGATGTGCAAGAAACGGCCCGTTAGCCGTTGAACGTAAACCCGCCGATGCTCACCGAAAACACGCCCGCGTACAACTGGTCAAAATCCGCGTCGGGCGCTTCGATCCAGAACGTGTAATCCTGGCCGCCCGCCGACGTGGTGAAAAACGCCCCGCCTGTTTTCGTATCCGCGCCGGACGTGAATACGACGACGTGCCATTCACGCCCGCCGATGTAAAACGGCTCGGATGCCTGGACTTGCAGGTTTTGCACGCTGGATTGAAGCTGGTCGATCCAGTACTGGGCAAGCTGTTCGTTCGTCTGCCCGGATTCAGCCGCGATTGCGATGCCGACGAACACCGCCTGATTGTTCGTCGGGCCGTAGAGCGTCCAGTTTCCGGCGGTTTCGGCGGTCCACGACGCCGGGACCGGGAACGACACCAGGCCGCCCGCCGCGCTCACCGTCTGCCATGCGCTATCGCCCGCCGCCTGCTTCGGCTCGAAAAAATTGATGCTGCTCACCAGGGCTTGCAGCGCTTCTTGCGCCGGGCCGGTGTTGGAGATCGGGGCATCCAGGTCGAAGCCGTACCCCACGCCCTGACTCGGCATGTAGATCGCAACCACCGCGCCCATGCGCGCTTCCCCGTTGAACGTGTAGGTGTAGTCTGTAACATAAGCCGGAAGCCCGTTGATCTCGACCGAGCGCTGCTGCGTGACCTGCAAATCTTGCAGGGCGTTCCAGCTTGCGCGGATCGCCGCGTCGGTTTCTTCTGCCGACGTCACGTCCGTATACGGGAACAGGCTCAGCAGCGTATTCGTCGCCAGGTCCGCCGTGAACAACCGTTTGCCGTCCGGCGTGAAACGCGGGCGAATCCAGCTTGCCGGATAGAGGAAGTTCACGCCGTAGGTCAGGTCCGTATAACCACGCAGCGCCGGGTCCAGCCCGTCGTTGTTGACCTGGATGATCGCCTCGCTCAAGCTGTTCGCGCCGCTGACGTTTTCCGCCACGAAGCTGATCGAATACTGGCCGGACGGCGCGGGCACTTTGGTGAACGAGATCGACTGCGCGCTTTGCAGCGTCAGCGTATCGCCAAAACTCGTGCTGCTCAACTGGTTATCGGCATCCAGCGTCAGCCACAGCGGCTGGAACTGGTCGCCTGCCTCGACGGTCAGCTCGAACGGCTGCAAGTTGCCGCTGGCCGTTTCGTTGAGGCCCCACAGCGCGGTAGACTGCCGCGTGTTCAGGTCAAAGAGCAGTTGTGCCTGGATCGGATCGCCGCCGCGCACCGACGTAAACTGGCCGTTGACCAGCGCGACGCCGGGATTATCCTGGTTCGGGATCAACAGCGCGTACGTGGAGGTTGTGCCATCCGTCAGCACCGGGACTTCGGCTTCCCACGTGAAGGAACGCGACGTCACGCCGTCGGACCAGTCCACAATGTCCGCGCCGGAAGACGTGGTCGTGCGCGAGACGAGATAGTCAAAGTCCAGCACGACTCGCTCGTTTTCACTCTTGATGTACGTCACCGCATAATTCACGCGCAGGATATCACGCCCGGAGACTTCCATCGTCACGACGGCGGGCTGGTAGATGCTCGCCACGTCCGGGTACACGCCCGTGATCGCGATGCCTGGCGCAGCAGTAACCGTGTCGGTGGCGGTCCCGTGAAACAGATTCAGAAATTCGAGCCAGTTCGCCATCGACGCCGGTGTTTCGACCGGGTAACGCTCGTTGAACGCGCCGATCTTAAACGCCTTGCGCGTGCGCGGGAAGTAGATCGAGAGTCCGTGCGATCCATCCAGGGCCTCGACATGATCCTGGTGCACCACAAAATCGTTCACGGCCTGCATGATGCCCTGCGCCGCCTGCTGCACGTCCGCCCCGCCGGATATGCCATTGAGCAGTTCGGCGAAGCGGTACAGGTCCACCGACGACCAGACATCCTGGGTCTGCGGGTCGTTGAAGCCACCGTACCCGATCGTGTTGTTGCGTGCGTCGGCGACCGGGCTGAGCGCGGCCTGCGGATTGGCCGCGACCGCCACCTCAAACTGGTCGATGGCGCTGAGCACGCCTGCGCCCTTGCTCAGGTTGACCGCCGCCAGCCCGTACACGTCTTCATCGCCGATGACCTCGCGCAAAAAGTACATAAAATAATCAACCGCCAACGTGCCAAACTGCGCCCCGTCCATCGCGGGGTTCTTCACCAGTTCGTCGAGGAACAGGTAGAACCACCCGGCCCCCGGCTCGTTTTCTTCCGACGCGATGCTGTACCGCGCGTAAGGCGTCACGGACTCGAAGACTTCAAGCTGCGCCATCAGGCACATGTCGAAGCCCATCACTTCCAGCTTGTCGATGCCGGTTTCGGTCTTGATGCGGTCCAGCGCGCCCTTGAGTTCGGGCAGGTCGATGTCACTGCCGGAGTCCTCGTCGGCGGACATGCTGACCCACGCGCCGCCGTGATCCCACAGGATGAGCACGTATTTTTGCGCCGGGTAGTTGGTGATGCCCCAGATCGCAAAGTCGGCGACCGAGTTGGCATCGCCGCTGTCGATTTCGCCCAGATTCTGCATGACCGGCGACGTGATCACGCGCGAATCGTCATCCTGCTGGATGTAAAAGCGGCGCGCCTCGGACCAGTCGCCGTCATAATCGACGTATTCTGCCGAGCGGTCGATCTGCGCAACGATGTTCACGTTAGGCGACGATCCGACGCCCTCCAATTCGTTGACGTCCATCAGGCCCGCGACTTCGAGGTTGTTATCCGCCGCGAGGTACACCATCACGGTCCAATCCGCGACGGTCTGCGACTGCTGCGCCGGGTCCACTGGGGGACGCCGCTCGCGTGTCGCCATCCATCCGTCGAGCCAGGCCGCCGTGCGTTCAAAGTCGGCGTTGAGCGTCTCCGCCCGCACCCGCTGCCGCAGTTGAGCGGCGGCGTCCCGCCCGTGTGAGGCGGCCTGCGCCACGTCCGCCGATTCCGCCTGCGCCGCCCGCCCCGCCCCGGCTAATGATGGCAAAGCCAGCGCCACGATCACAACGCCGGTCCACAGCCAGATGATCACCCGTCTTGAGTGCTGCATTCCGTTTTTGCCTCCTTGATGATTCACATAGTGTTTCGCTGCAAGTCTAGTACAATTTCCGTTGAACGGAAACCGGCGCGCGCTGCCCGGTGTTTCGTGGTAAGGTCTCTCTTACGAACCGACCCGCGCGCGTTCGACAGTCCCCAGTATGCGCCCTGATCGTGACCGGGGCGTGACCGTGCCCGCCTGCCCGCCGTTTTTTCCGACCTTGCCAAACCGCCGGACCTGGGGTAGTATTCTGTCCGCTTAAGCGCCCGACCGATAACTGACAATGCGGGCGACTTTCCGCTCGCCGGACCGGTGCCAACCGGGCCGGGCGGGCAAACCCAGGGAAAGGAGATAATTTCCTACACATGAAACGCTCATACGAATTGGGATTCATCATCCCCAGCAACATCCAGGAAGCCGACACGCGTTCGGTTATCGCCACTGTTCAGTCTCGTGTTGAAGAGTTGGGCGGCGAGATCACCAACGTCGATTATTGGGGCCGCCGCCGTCTGGCATACCCGATTGACGACTTCCGCGAAGGGTACTACGTCTTTTTCCAGATGAGCTACCCGACCGAACAAATCGCCGAGTTGGAGCGAAACTTGAAGCTCAACGATCAGGTGCTGCGCCATCTGGTCGTGCGCCTGGACGAGTAACAACGGGCGAACACCATTGGCCGAGTGCCACCACGTCGGAAAAAGGAGTGCAACGCGATGGGCCGGGGATTGAACAAAGTCATGATTATCGGCCACCTGGGACGCGACCCGGAGCTGCGGTATACCCCCAGCGGGCGGCCTGTCGCCAGTTTTAGCGTTGCCACCAGCCGGACCTGGACCTCATCGGACGGCGAGCGGCGTGAAGAAACCGAATGGTTCAACGTCGTCGCCTGGGGCAACCTGGCCGAGATTTGTAAGACGCACCTCGCCAAAGGCCAGCAGGTCTATGTCGAGGGCCGCCTGCAAACGCGCGGCTGGGAAGACGAAAACGGCACGCGGCACTATCGCACCGAGTTGGTCGCCAACGAGATGATCCTGTTAGGGGATCGCCACATGTCGCAGGATTTGCGCGACGATGGCGACGACGACGACGAAAAAGATTCGTTCCCGTTTTGATGCCGGGAACTGACACCTGTGATCGAACATGTTGTGCCAGTAAGGAGATAATCACGTGAGCAACCGGAACAACCCCGATCGGGTTGATAACGACGATTTCGAAGACGAATCGGAAGAGATGGATAGCGGCCAGGATCGCCGCGACCGGAGTATGCGACGTCGTCGTGGTGGTGGTGGACGCCGCCGCAAAGAGGACTACTTCCGCGCCAACAACCTGGTGCCCAACTACAAAGATGTCGATACGCTGCGCCGTTTCCTGACCGAACGGGCGAAGATTCGCCCCCGGCGGCAGACCGGCCTGACCTCCAAAAACCAGCGGCTGTTGGCCCGCCAGATCAAGCGGGCACGCCATCTCGCGCTGCTGCCCTTCACCGACGAACACGCGCGCGGCTAGGCCCAGCAGGCCATATCCATAGTGCCTGAGGCCCGGCTGCTGCATCAGCGCCGGGCCACTCATGTGGGGGAATCGGGCCATCCCCCTTTTTTTGGTAACATCTTTGGAGGAGATAAACCGTTTATGGCAAAGAAAAAAACCACCGGCGGTCCTCGTCCGCGCCGAACGACCGCAGAGGACCTCAAGCGCCGCCGGGAATATAAATCCCATGCCGAACGGGATCGCATGTGGCAGCGGCGTAACCTCATTGTGACCGCCGTCCTGATCGTCGTCAGCCTGGGCGCGCTGGCCGTTGCCATTATCAACGAGCAGATCCTCGTGCCGCGCCAGGCCATCACCACTGTCAACGGTGAGGAAGTCTCGACACAGGATTTTCAGGCGCGCGTGCGCTTTACACGTTGGTTGACGGCGGAACAGATCCGCAACCTGTATTACCTGACCGGTGGCAACATCGACACCATCCAGCAGTACGCGGGTGACCAGATCAACAACCTGCAGCGCCCGGTCTTGATGGGCAGCCAGGTTCTCGACGAAATCGAAGAAGACCTGGTGCTCAAACAGGCCGGTAAAGAAATGGGCATCACCATCGATGATGCGGCGGTCAACCAGCAGGTCGATGACTTTATGGCGCAGCGTGTGGGACTGGTCGCGCCGGGCAGCGATACGGCGACGCCGACCACCGCGCCAACCATCACTCTGACGCCGCTCGTGTCACCGACTCCGTCGAATACCCCGCTGCCAACCGCGACGGCTACCCCGCTGCCGACCGCGACCCCGCTGCTAGACGAGCAGGGAACGCCGCTGCCGTCGGAAACACCGCTGCCGTCGGAAACACCGGCGGTCGATGAATTGGGGACGCCGCTGCCGACCTTCACGCCGACTGCCAGCCCGACCGCGACCCTTTCGCCGACGCCGACCGCGACGTTGGAACCGGATAAAATCCAGGCGACCATCGCATCCGAGGCAGACAAGTGGTACAGTGACGCCACCAGCAGCTCCGATGTGAAACGCAGCACGGTGCGCGAGGTGTTCTATTACGACGCGCTGCGAACGGCCATCCGCGACAAGCTGGCCGAGGACGTGCCCACCGAGGAGCTTCAGGTCAACGCGCGGCACATTCTCTTTGCGTTCAACCCGGATAACCCAAGCGATCCCACGCCGCCCACCGACGAACAAAAAGCCGCTGCCCAGCAGCGCGCCGAAGACGCGCTCAAGGCACTGCAAGATGGCGAACCGTTTGCCGATCTGGCCGAAGCCCTGTCAAACGACACCGGCAGCGCATCGCGCGGTGGCGAACTCGGTTGGGCCAGCCCGGATAATTACGCGGCCAACTTCAAGGATGCCGTGCTCAACGCCACCATCGGCGAGATCATCGGCCCGGTCGAAACGGAGTTTGGCTATCACATCATCCAGGTCCATGCCCGCGAAGTCCGCGCGTTGTCGCCCAGCGACCTGAGCAGCCGCCAGCAGCAGGCGTACCAGACCTGGCTCGACGAGCGAAAAGCCGAAGCCAAGATCAAGCGCCGCAGCGACTGGCTGGACCGTATCCCCGATACGCCCTCGTACAACTCGCTGTTGGGCGACATCCTGCCTGTTCAATAGGCCGGTTATTCCGCACCTGCGCGGCGGCGCGGCGTCTTAGGGATGCTGCGCCGCCGTTTTTTTCACCCGGACGCGCGCGTTTGGCGTGAGCTGGCGCGGAAGCACCACCCGCGCTGGACAGCCCCGATCATCTGGCGGTACAATTCACCCTGTTCGTTTGCGGGCCATAACCCCCAACAGGAGCCAACCATGATCATGCGAATGAGCTGGGCGCTGCTGCTGATCGTGCTCAGTACGTTCTCGCTGGCAGCGTGCAGCGGGGACGAGGTCAAACGTGGCAGCCCGATCCAGGTCGGTCAAGAATTCACGAAATATATCGAAAAACGGAATACGGGCAAGGTCAGGAAACTGGCCTGCGACCCGGAAAATGTCCCCCCGCGCGACGACCGCATCCAGCTAAAATTCGACGATTTGATCTTCGGTGATACGCGCACGTCCGACACGACATCCGACCTGTCGATCAGCGGCAACCTGAAGGTTGAAGTCGGCGGCGACACCACCTACGACGACAGCTTCGAGTGGCTGCTGAAG
>CAYMTN010000095.1:0-18720 GCA_964393335.1 uncultured Anaerolineaceae bacterium | reverse complement strand
CTGGGGACATCGGCGGAGTACGCAGGCCGCAAGGCGTTCCCGAATATCAAACGCGTGCTGTAGCGCCGGAGTCCGGCCCTGCTGCGCAACGATGTTGATGTACAATAAAAGCCTGGGAAGCGCACCGCAACCTGCCCAGGCTTTTTGTTGTGATAGAAAGGGGTTAGAGCGTGAACGACAAAGTTGAGCACAGCAAACGGACCAAGATTGTAGCGACGATTGGTCCCGCATCGCAGGATATGGGCATGCTGCGCGCCATGATCCGCGCGGGCATGAATGTGGCGCGCATCAACTTCAGTCATGGCGACCACGATACACACGCGCGGAATATCGCCAATATCCGCCACCTGGCCGAAGAAGAAGGCGTCGTAGTGGCCATTCTGGCGGACCTGCCGGGGCCGAAGCTGCGGCTGGGCAACCTGGTGCAGGACCCGCTGGAACTGACCGCCGGGGATCGCGTGACGCTGACAGCCCGCCCGGACCTGGACCCGGAACAGCCGTTCACCATCCCGATGCCACATCCCGACTTGCTGGCCGAACTGAATGTCGGTGAGCGGTTGCTGTTGGACGATGGGCAGCTTGAATTTGCCGTGCGTGACAAGCAGGGCAATGACGTCACGTGCGAAGTCGTGATCGGCGGCTGGCTGTCGTCACACAAGGGCGTCAGCGTGCCGGATACCAGTCTGACCATGTCATCGATCACCGAGCAGGACCGCGAGCACCTGGAATTCGCGCTGAAGCAGGGCGTGGATTACATCGCGCTGTCATTTGTGCGCACGGCGGACGATATGCGCGAACTGCGCTGGCTGCTGCGCCACTTGAACGGGGACGCGGCCCTGATCGCCAAGATCGAAAAGGCCGAGGCGATCACCAATTTTGACGATATTCTCAACCAGTCCGACGGGATCATGGTGGCGCGCGGCGACCTGGGCGTCGAAACACCCGCCGAACGCGTGCCGGTCTACCAGAAAAACATCATCCACGCCTGCAATGCGGCGGGCAAACCGGTGATCACGGCGACGCAGATGCTGCAAAGCATGATCGACAACCCGCGCCCGACCCGCGCCGAATCAACCGACGTCGCCAACGCGATCTTCGACGGCACCGATGCGGTCATGCTCTCCGGCGAAACGGCGGTCGGCAAATACCCGCTGCAATCCGTCGAGATGATGGTCCGCATCGCGCATATTGCCGAGTTGTACCTGATCGAACATTCCGAGCTGCATCCCGGCGAGCTGAGCTTACAGGCGCTCAAGCACGAAAAACAGCGCTCGATTCCCGCCGCGATCAGCCACGTGACCAGCCGGATCGCGGATATGCTCGAAGCGCGGCTGATCGTCGCGAGCACGTGGTCGGGTTATACCGCGCGGCGCGTGGCCCGCGAGCGCCCGAATACGCCGATTCTGGCTGTGACGCCCAGCCGCACGACGTATAACCGGCTGGCGCTGCTGTGGGGTGTGACGCCGATCCTGGTGGACGAGTTCGAGACGATCGACGAGATGATCGACGTCGTCGTCAAGACGGCGCGGGATACGCAGCGCGCGGTGGACGGCGACCTGATGGTGATTATCGGCGGCGTGCCGTTCGGCGTGGGCAGCCAGACGAACTTCCTCAAAGTGTTGTGCGTCGGGGAATCGGACGTCGAATAGACAGCGCATGTCAACGCTCATCGAAATCGCAACGAACATCATCGCGCCGATTTTCATTGTCGTCGGAATCTCGATTCTGGTAGACCGGACGTTTGACATCGACCCGCGCGCGCTGTCACGGCTGGTGATTTACCTTTTTACGCCGTTTTTGATCTTCGAAGGCATCGCCAATTCGGACTTGAGCGCGGGCGAGACGGGCCAGTTGATCACGCTGGCAGTCGTTCCGTCGCTGCTGGTCGCGCTGGTGGCGTGGGGCATAGCGCGCGCCGCCGGGTTTGACCGCCGGCTGCAAAGCGCGTTCGTGCTGGCCGCCACGCTGATCAACGCGGGTAATTACGGCGTGCCGCTCAATCGTTTTGCGTTCGGCGCAGAAGGCGAAACGCGCGCCCTGTTCTTTTTTGTAGCGTCGGCCATCGTGTCGTTTACGCTGGGCGTTTACCTGGCGTCGCTGGGCAAGGCACCGGCGCGGCGCGCGCTGCTGAACGTATTCACGGTCCCGCTGCCGTACGCGGCGGCGCTGGCGCTGGTGGTCAACGTAGCCCACATCGACCTGCCGGTGGCGGTGGACCGTTCGGTCAACCTGCTGAGCGCGGCGGCGATCCCCGGCATGTTGGTCATCCTGGGCTTGCAGCTTTCGCGTGCGTCGATCCGGGGCCAGGTGCGGGCCGTGTTGATGGCGTCCGGCTTGCGGCTGGTGATCGCGCCCCTGATCGCGTGTGGACTGGCGCTGCTGATCGGCGCAAGCGGACTCACGCGGCAGGTATCGATTGTGCAGGCTGGCATGCCGACCGCCGTGATCTCCGGCGTGCTGGCGACCGAGTTTGGGGCCGATTTCGAATTCGTGACGGCGACGATCCTGGTCGATACGCTGCTGAGCATGGTCACGCTCAGCGTCGTGTTGACCCTGGTGATGTGAGCGAGGCCACTTCAGGCAGAAAGGGCAGGAACGTGATCAGTCGAATCTGGCATGGCTGGACGGTGCCGCGCTACGCGGACACCTACGAGACGCTGCTCAAAGACGAGATCTTTGTGGGCATCGAATCGCGCAGCATCCCCGGCTACCGGGGCATTCAGCTTCTGCGCCGCGCCGTCGGGGACGAAGTCGAATTTGTGACGATCATGTGGTTCGAGTCCGTCGAGGCGGTGCGCGCATTCGCCGGGGATGATTTCGAGGTGGCCGTCGTGCCACCCAAAGCCAGGGCGCTGCTGGTCCATTTTGACGAGCGCTCGCAGCATTACGATGTGCGGGCCTAGCGGCAAGCCTGATCGCTGATGGGTGACCGCGATTTCCCCTGGGACCGCGCGGCGCTGGGCGTGTTGGGCGTGGCGTTCGTGGCGCTGCGATTGATCCACCTGGATTCGATCTACCTGTGGATCGACGACGTGCACACGCTGGCCTACCGCTCGCTGGGCCGCACGCCCTGGGGCGACCTGCTGAGCGAGTCGTACCAGCACAGCCTGGACACGACCGGACCGTTTTTGCCGACGTTGGTGCTCAAGGCGCTGGCCAACGTGTTCGGCCCGCAGATCGTGGCGCTGCGGTTGCCAGCGGTGATCGTCGGGCTGGTGTCGCTGGTGATGTTGGACCGCGTGTTGGCCCGGCTGGCGCTGTCACGCGCGGCGCGGGTGCTGCCGCTGCTGCTGTTTACGCTGTCGGTGCCGTCGATTATCTACGGGCAGGCTATGCAGCCCAGCATGTATTACTTTTTTTCGACGGCAGTGCAGGTCTACGTGTTCGTGGGCATGGTGCAGGCCGTCAAACCCTTCACCCCAGCGGCGGCGCTGTTCCGGCGGCTGCGAGTCTTCGCGCTGGTGTCTACGCTGCTGTTTTTTGCCAACTTCATGAGCGTGCTGGTTTACGGGATGCTGACCGGCTGTTATGTGATCGTGATCGCCATCAAAGGGCGCGGACGTACAGGAGCCGGGCGCAAAGTCGCGGTGATGGTGTTGAATGCGGCGATCCTGTCGGTGCCGCTGGCCGTGTTGACGTTTTTCCGCGTGCGATCCGGCGACGTGGATCGCGCCTACTTCGAAGGGCTGTATTACCCGGACTCGCTGGCCGACGCTGCCCGGCTGGTCTATGACTTCCTGACCTACCATTTCAACTTCGCCTACGATCCCGGTCTGTATGCGCCGCTGGGCGAAAACTGGCTGGCGCTGCCATTCGGGGCGCTGTGCGGTGCGGGGCTGGTCCTGTTTGTGGCACGCTGCCGGTGGTGCAGTCTGCCGCTGGCGGCTGGCGTGCTGATCGTGCTTGCAGCAGCGGCGCTCAGACTGATCCCGTTCGGCGGTGTGCGCCACAGCCTGACGCTGGCTCCATTCGCGTACGTAGCAGCGGCGTATGGCGTCGAGGCGATCCGGGCGGCGGCGCGGCGGCGTCCGGCCTGGGTGGGGCAGGGCGTGATCGCGGGACTGGCAGCGTTCGCGCTGGGTACGTTTGTACTGTCCGGCGTGAAGCTGTACACCGACCGGCAGACGCGCGTGGACCTGGACGCCATCGTGCGGTGGGCGGATACCTACGCGGTGACGACCGTCGCCGGTTATTGCGAAGTCGCGCCGGACGCCGGGCTGGTGCTGGCGTTGATGAGCGACTCGCAGGGCGACCGGCTGGCGCGGCACGGCCTGACCGTGCGCAATACGTGCGATCACTTCGATCTGGCGGCGCAGGACGCGCCGTACCTGCTAGTCGATTACCGGCGCACGCTGCATCCTGACCCGGCATGGCCGCCGCTGGCCTGGAATGCGCAGATCGAGCGGGGGCTGTTCGGCGATGTGCGGATCACGCCGCTGCGCGAAGACGTTGGGCCGCTGGACCCGCGCCGGATGGGCGTCCAGTCGATCTACTACCCGCTGAACGGCTTTTTTGCGTACCTCGTGGAGCCGTGAATCTCTCGCCTGGGAACAAAAAAGCCCCCGTAGATGGGGGCTGATCGCGTGTGAAACTGGCGCGTCCGGTCTAGGGCGCGATACCCCAGATACGAACAATGCCGGTGCCTTCTTCGGTCGTCGCCACAGCCAGTAGCGATCCATCGCCATTGAAGGCCAGGCCATCGACCGCCGTACCGGGCGGCGCGCCCCGGTCATCGACCGCGCCGATCTGCGAGCCGGTGGCCAGGTCCCACAGCGCAACCATGCTGGCGTCGGCTTGAGGCGCTGGCGGGCTGCCGGACGCCAACAGCGTGCCATCGGGCGTGATCGCCAGCGCGGTGATCGGCGTGCCCTGACCGGGCAGCGTGCGCTGCGTGCCGGGGCCGATTTCCCACATCTGGATCGTCGTATCATCACCCGCCGACAGCAGCCACGACCCGTCCGGACTGAAGATCACGGCGCGCACGGGCGCGGTGTGATTGGAAAGCACCGTGCCGGGCGTGCCGCTGGCAACGTCCCACAGGCGCACGGTGTTGTCCTCACCGCCGGATGCCAGCAGCGTGCCATCCGGGTTGAAGCCGACGGATGTCACCGGGGCGGTGTGTCCCTGTAATATCGCGACCTGCGAGCGTGCATCGACGTCCCACAGGCGCACCGTGTTGTCTTCCGCTCCGTCTGCGCCGCCGCTGGCCGACGCGACCAGCGCGCTCACCGGGCTAAACGCGACGGCATGCACCGGCTGCATGTGCCCGCGCAGCAGCGCGCGCAGCCCGCCGGTCGACGTATCCCACACGCGCACAATCGTATCCTGGTGAGCGGTCACCAGCAGCGTGCCATCGCCATTGAACGCCCCGGCGTTCGTCGGCCCGTTGGGGACCTGGAAGGCGCGCGGCGGCTGTTGGATGATCGTCATGTCGTACAGGCGCAGGCCCGACTGCCCGGTCACGGCCAGAAACTGCCCGTCCGGCGACCACGCGACATCCGTCACCGCCTCGGGGATTTGCACCTCGATGAACAGGGTGAGCTGGCCGCTGTTCGCGACGCTGATCGGCATGCCGGTTTGCTGGCCAAAGACCTGGACCCGTTCCGTTCCGGCGGGCGTCGGCGCGACGGCACCTGATGGGGCCAGGGTGGGCGCGAGGGCCGCCGTGCTGCCGGTTGGCTCGATCCAGTAGACGCCATTCGCGCCTTCCGCCACCCAGCCGGTCACGTCCCCGGCGCGAACCTGCCACCAGACGTAATTCTGCGCGCACTCCGGCCCGCCGATCACGGCGAAGGTGTTGCCGGGGTCGATCTGCGCGAGGCGCGCGCTGGCCGTCGTCGCGTCGGCCCGCACGTTGACGGGCAGCCCATCGGCGCGCACGCGCCCCTGTACGCCGCTGTTCAGGCGCGTATTCATCGCGCCCGCGCACACCGAACGCCCGACCTGGGTCGCGGCAGGGGCGGCAGTGCCGGCCACGACCGGGGTATAGGTCGGGATGGGTGTAGCAACCGGGACTTCCGCCGGGCCAGAGCACAAAAATAACGTGCTGCCATCGGCGGCGGCGCGGTAATCAAACGTGGCCCCATTGTAGACGAACACGAATTCATAGCCGTTAGTGAGCACCTGCGCGTAACTTTGCCCGGCCTGCGGACAGCCCAGGCTGGTATCCGGGTAATTCGTCTGGGTCCAGCGCCAGCTTGAGAGGTCGTTGAGCGTGACGGTCCTGCCTGCCCGCGTGCCCAGATCGGCCAGCGCGCGGTTGATCAGGTCGGTTGGCGGGCTGCCCTGAGCGTGCGAGACGACTCCGGCGACCAGCAGAGCCACTAACACCAGAAAGACGGGTATCGCTCGTTTCAACATGGCGCGTCTCCTTCAAGGCAGGGTCATTCAGGCCGAAACACTCGCATCAATACGTGTCGTCTTCGATAAACTCGACGGTTTCCTCGACATAATCGGGGGCTGGCGCAGTCGGCGGCGCGCTCCGGCGGCGGGGGGCCTGGCGTGCGGCACGCGGCACGGTCCCCTGATCGACCTGGGGCGTGGCGCAGTACGGGCACAGGTTCCAGGGCAGCTCCAACATGCGCGCGCAGTTGACGCACGGCTTTTTCAGCTTGGTGTGGCAGTAGGGGCACACCTGCCACTCGGCTTCGGTCGGGCGTCCGCAGCCGGGGCACACCGGTTTTTCTTCGATGTTTTGCAGCAGCGCTTCTTCTTCGAGCGAGCGCTCGTATGCCTCGGACAGGGTTTCGGAGGGGCGCAGCATCACGTAGATCACGATGCCGAAGATGCCCAAAATGGCAACCATCAGGCTGGCGGCGATCTGGGCCAGCGGGTCACGCGAGCGCAGGCGCATGTCGCGCCAGGTCCACAGAATGAGGCCCAGCCAGGTCGCGGATACTACCGCCCCGCTGATGGTGATGGTGTACAACAAAATGGTGTTGATGGTTTCCCGATCAAGCGTCATAACACGATTACTCCGGCGGCAGATCACGGTGTCGAAACCCGGCAGCCGATGACGTGCCGGGACTTCAGGAGTATAGCATGGTGAGGATCGGCGGGCAATGTGTGGCGGATGGGCATCTGCCCCCGAAAAGGGGGGCCGGGCGGACATGTTCGACGCTCATGGTGCGGCGGCGATATCGGGCTGGCGCGGTGCGGCGATCAGGGCGACTTCGCTCAACATGACATCGTACTGGTGCCCGTCAGCATAAAACTCGATGAATTCGATAGCGCTGGGACGCCGGTCTTGCGCCCAATCTGTGAACAGGTTGCCGGTTTCGTAGGTGTACCAGGCGTCCTTGTTGATCTGCTCGTGGTCTTCCCAGCATTGATCGCAGATGCGGCGGCCTACATTGGGCGTGTAATCGGTGAAAAAACCGTGCAGCCAGACACGGTCCGGGTTGCCGTCCTGGTCCCAATACTGGATGTACAACATCACCGGGCATTCCGTGCCCAGCGATCCGCAGGCGCTCAAGCTCTGGTGGTGAATCTGCATGGTGACGCGCAGCCGCAGGCTTTCATAGCCGGACACGTCCAGCCCGCCGGACCCGCCGGGATACTGCACGCAGCGATTCGTACCGGGGCCGGGGTCCGGCTGCATACGAATGATGTGCACGGCTCCGCGCCCGTCCACTTTGGAAAACTCAAATTCGCCGCGTGGGCCGTCCTGGTTTTCGGGGGATGGGTCCCAGGTGCAGCTCCAGCCAATCGGCCAGTCTTGCGCCTGGTCGAAATCCCAGTTCGGCAGCAGGTCGATGGGGGCCGGGCTGACAGTGATCGCCGGGTTGCCTGCCTGAATCGTGCCTTCGGTCGAGGCGGCGAGGTGCTGGGCGTGACGGTCAGACGCGACCAACGTCGCGCTGCCGACGCGTGAGGTGACCTTTAACGAGCCGGGCGTGCTGTCGATCCAAAAGTTGCCCGTTTCACCGATGCGCGTCGTGCCCAGCGGGCTTTCGATCTCGATGCGAATCTCGCGTTCGAGATCGTTGTTCACCCACACCTCCAGCCGCCCATTGATGCCGGACAGCCGGATAACAGCGGGGTTATTGCTGAGGTTGAAACGCGGACGGTTGGCGGTACGCAGCGTGGCGACGCTGTCTTTGCGCAGCAGCACCGTCGCGACGATCTCGCCCGAATAGGGGTCGGAAAAGGAGAGATAACCCTGGGAATTGCTGTCGGTGCGCAGCGTATCGTCGCGGCCCACCGCCGCGTTGCCACGAATGGCCTGTTCGCCGGTCGTATCCGGCTCGGCCAGGCCGACGGTGCCGCGCCCGACATACAGCGTGACGTTGAGCTGCGTAGGCGACTCAAACACGAGCCACCGCGCAAATGCCACCGTGCCGCCGCATAACAAGACAAAAACAGCTAAAGCGCCTAGCAGAGTCGCCCATGCCAGGCGGTGCGGATTGGTCGCCAACATAGTTCCTCGTCAGTAGCGGATGTTGAATCCGCTGAATTCACCGGTGGCGCTCTCATACCGGACGTCCACCTGTTCGACGGAAGCCGCCGCCGGTCCGCGATGCAAAAAGCGCTCAAATGCTTCGAGCGCGTCGCGCGGCCCTTCGGCCACTGTCTCGACGGTGCCATCCCAGCGGTTGCGCACCCACCCGGTCAGGCTGCGGCGGGCGGCTTCGCGCTGGGTCGTGGTCCGGAAGTTGACGCCTTGCACGTACCCGTGCACGACGGCGTGCAGCCGAAACATGGCGTCCGCCGGGTCATCGGACGAATCGCTCATAGCCGGAAGCCTCCTGTCCGCAGCCATTATAACAAGCGCCGGGATGCCTCACAACGACTCATGGAGGAAACGAAACGGAGCCGCACACTAGAGGTTGGTGGTTGGTTTCTGGTGATTACTGAGCCTGACGTATCTTGCCAAACTTATCACGTGGCAGAGGCTTGCTGCTGGTACTCAAAAGTTTAGTTTTCTATGTGAGTATCAGTAGTTGTCGGTCAAACCGGTGGGGGCACACGCTGTTTCCAACAACCAACCACTCCTTTTCCCATGAAACGCGTTGTAAATGATTTTCCATCAGTTCATGGTGGGATCGGGCGGGCCGGTGCGAATCTCATGCACGCGGCGGCGCATGTTGGCGGCATCCTTATCATCCGGGTTGTGTTCCAGGGCGCGGCTGAAGGCGTCAAACGCTTCGTCCCATTCACGCCGGTCGACGTGGATCAGGCCCATGTTGTAGTGAACGTTCGGGTAGGCGGCATCCAGCTCGATCACGCGCTGGTACGCGGCCAGGGCCTGCTCCTGTTTGGCGCGGCTGGACGTGACCAGCTTGCCGAGATACGCGGCGGCCAGATTCGACCAGACGTGCGGGTTGTGCGGCGCGATTTCGGTCGCCTTTTCCAGGTGTGGTACGGCGTGGCGGTGCTTACCGGCCAGGATGTACGCGCCGCCGAGATTGGTCAGCACGTGTACGTCGTCCGGGTGCAGGGCGTAACAGCGTTCCAGCAGCGGGATCGCTTCGCTGGTATTACCGTTCGACAGCAAGACGGCGGCCTGTTTCATCTGCCGCCGGAACTGCTCCTCAGAGAGTTTTTCCAGGTGCGCTTGCAGCCGTTTGGGATCATCGTGCTGCGGCGCGTCGGGCTGCGGCGCATCATGATGCGCGTTGTCAGAATGTGTCTGCTGAGACAGGTCAGTCATACCAATAAGCTCCGTTTGATTGTGATGTAAGCGGCGTGGCACGACGGTGCGGGTTTTTGGTCGCCGGTGATTACCAGCAACCTCGCATCAGTATTCGTCGTCAAAGTTGATGAAATCGTAGGCGTCTTCCAGGTTGTCGTAATCGTCTTCGTCTTCGTCCTCGTCGTCTTCGTCACCGTACAGATCGATCACGTCGAGATCGTCGTCCTCCGGATCGAAGTCGAGATCGCCGAAGTCGAACAGCGGCAGCACGTCCTCGTCTACAAGTGACGCGGAGGCCAGCGCCTCGGCGACGGCATCCGCCAGCAAATCATCGCCCGCAGAGTCGGCCAGACCGGCCAGTTCGTTGAGGACGCGCGTCGCCACTTTGCCGCCGATCTCACCCAGCGACCAGATCGCCATTTCCTGAATCTCGCGGTCGTCCTCGTAGGCCAGTTCGGTCAGGCGGGGCAGCGCGGGGCGCATTTCCAACTCACCGGCGGCGCGCGCCGCTTCGTAGCGCATTTCCGGGTACTCGCTGGACAACTCGTCCATGATCTGCGGGGCCCAGACCTCGTCACACGAGCGGCCCATCGCAAAAACAGCGCTGACGCGCATCGGCAGGTCGTCGGCGTAATACGCTTCGCGGATCAGTTCCAGCACGCCCTCGCGCCCGCAGTTCCCGATCGATTCGAGCGCGCGGCGGCGCACGTCGAGGTCCTCGTTCAAATTTCGATGCAGCGCCAGCACCGTATCTTGCAGGCGGACGTTGAACGCCGGGGACAGCTTGCCCAACTCACCTAACAACACAAACGGACCCAGCGCCTTGACGGCAGCAGCACGCACCTGCGAGAAGGGATCGTCCTGCGCCAGCTTCATCACCCGTTCGATGACCGGGCGCGGGCTGTCTTCTATCACGCCTTCGATAGCAGCCAGCCGCACTTCCAGGTCGGGATCGTCGAGCGCCGGGTTGGTGATGGCGCTGAAATCCAGCTCGAAGCTCGTTTCGAGCGTTTCGACCAGGCGGGTGAGCAGGCTACGGCGGCGTTCGACGGCCAGCCCGGCCCATACGGCCTGGAACGCTTCCAACTGCTTACCGGACAGGTCGGTCAGGCTGTAGATCGCCTCTGCGGTGAATGACGCCTGCGGATCGCGTAGAATATCCAGTGCTCGCTGGAATTTTACGGCAGCGTCTTGCTGGTTGATCATGGTCGTTCCTCGCACACCTCTTATTTCAAGTTCCCGATGTTGATCGGATTGATGATGTCATTGATGACAGTGATGAATATGATGCCCAACAACAGCAGCACGCCGATGAAGTGGATCAACCCTTCGCGTTCCGGTTCCATCGGTTTGCCCCGGACTAATTCGATCACCACGAACAGGATGCGGCCACCATCCAGGCCGGGGATCGGCAGCAGATTGGTGATCGCCAGCGCGATGCTGATCAGCGCGGCGAACATCACAATCGGGTACATTTCGCGTTCTTTCAGCGATTGCTCGAAGACGGGCGCGCCGATTTGCCCGATGCCGATTGGGCTGACCGGGCGCGCTTCGGATGCGGACACTTTGCCCCTAAAAATGTCCTTGACAAACTGGAACATCATTTCGTGCATGTTCACAAATTCGTCCACGCCGGTGTCAACCGCCGTGCCGAATGAAAGCTGCCTGGTATAGGTCGTTTCGTCGCGGTTCACGGCGGTCAGGCCGATGGCTGCCGGTTCGACCGGCGTGATCCCGATCCCCATGCGCACCACGCCTTCCGAGTCTTTGGTTGGCGTGACGGTGAGATTCAACTTCTGCGTGCCGCGCAGGACGGTCACGGTCATCGGTTGGCCTTCGTGCGCCTGCGTGTAATCCTGCAACTGCTTGATGCTCGTGATCTGGATATCGTCGACCGCGACGATCAGGTCTTCCGGCTCGAACCCCGCCTCGAAAGCGGGCCGGTCTTTGCTGACGGTCGTGACGTACACGCGCTCGATGCTGGTATCCTCGGTGGCGTTGGCGACGAGTGTTGTCTCGATTGACTGGCCGTCGCGCCGCACGGTCAGGGTGATCGGCTGGTTGGTATGGTCAGCGGCCAGCTTGTTGAACTGGTCGGCAGATTTAACCGCCTCCCCGTTGAACGCGGTGATGACGTCACCCTGCTGCAAGCCAGCCTGCGCCGCCGCCGAATCTGGCTGAAGGTCATAGACGGTCACGTCGGCGCGGGAATAGGGCTGTCCGGCCAGCGCCACCAGGATAAACAGCAGCAGCGCTACCAGGAAATTGATGCCGGGGCCTGCCGCCATGAAAAACATGCGCTGCCAGGGATTCGCCTCGAAGACGCTTTTCGGGTTCTTGATCCCGCGTTCCTGGATTTCCTGGCGGTCGGCGCTCATTTCGTCCGCCGTCTTGGGCTTGACGAAATCCTCGCCGTAGGGGCGCACAAAACCACCGATCGGCAGCCAGTTGACCGTGTAGATCGTGTCGCCTCGGGTGAACAGGGTCAGCGCTCGCGGCGGAAAGCCGATCCCGAATTCCAGCACGGTGATGCCGCTCAGCTTGGCCGCGATAAAATGGCCAAACTCGTGAATGATCACCAGCGGGACCAGAACCAATCCGAACGATGCCAATCCCAGAAGAAAATTATCCATCAACCTGTTCCTCTACGCCTTGTGCCCCCAAGTAAAGAGGGCGTCAAGTGAGGACGCCCCTGAATGGTTGCTGCTGACTGTACGCGCTCAGTGGGTGAGTGATCAAATTATAACGGTCCGCTACGGCAAGGGCAAGCCCTACGGCGGGAACTCTAATGGTAGTCTTATGGAGACAGGCGTTGGTTAGGCAGGCTGCCCTGCCGATCATTTGTTCCTGGCGAGTGGTCTGAGATGCCGGACTCAGGACCGGGCGGCACGCGCCGTCAGATTTTCGACACGCGCTGGCGGTGCGGGGCAGGGGGCTTGTTGAAGCCGAAGACGTTGATTCGCTTGTGCTGGCGCTCGGCTGCGGCGAGGGTATACGCCACAAAGTCCACCGCGTCGGCGCGTTCGTCGGTGGGAATGCGGATATTCATGGTGTGGCCGCTAATCGGCACGATCAACAGGTGGAAGGAATAACCGGTCGTGTACTGGCTGTCGGCCCACCCGTCGCGGTTGTGATCGACCAGGCTGAAGCCGGGCTGCATCCGCACGCCCACACCGCCGATATTTTCCCACGGCAGGTGATAGACGCGGGCCGACGATGCTTCGCGCCGTCGTTCGACGCCGCGTCGGGTCAGCGTGTAGCGGAAGCCGTCGGGCGCGTCCCACGTGACCACGTCCCCCGGCGTGAGCGCGTGCTCGATCTCCTTAAAGCGCGTGACGACGTGCGCCAGCGTCATCTGGCAGCGCTGGTAGGCCAGCGGCGTGCCGTCGGTGATCAGCTCCGGGTGCTGCTGGATGTAGTCCAGCGCGCGCACCAGCACGACGATGATCGCCAGCAGCAAACAGACGGATAGAATGACGGCGACCACTAACATGACAGGTCTTCCACGCTCGTTTGAATGACGTTCACGGCCCCGGCGCGGCGTAATGCGCCGGTGACGAAACTTGCCCGGTCCGGTCCGGGCAGCGCGATCACGTTGCCGCCGCGCCCGCCGCCGGAGAGTTTGGCCCCAGCTGCGCCTGCCTTCAGCGCCGCGTTGCACAGGCTGTCCAGCCGGTCGGATGACACGGTCAGCTCGCGCAGCAGGGCGTGATTCTCGTTCATCAGCGGGCCGAGTGACTCAATTGTACCCGATTCGATGGCGTCGCGGGCAGCGTTAACGATTTCGCCGATGCGGGCAAAGATCGCGCCAATCCGATCCGGTTCCGCCGTGTAGAGCGCGCGCACGTCGCCCACCGTGATATGCGTCGGGCTGCCGTGGCCGCTGTCTGCGACGAGCAGCGTAAACGGGCGCGCGATGTGGAACGTTTCCAGCGGTTTGCCGCGCACGAAATAGACCGGCTGCTCGTAGACGATGACGGTGTTATCGATGCCGCTCGGCGTGCCGTGATGGCGTTTTTCCACTTCATACACCAGCCGGTTGAGCGTCTCGCGTGACAGCGCGTGATCGAGCGCCGCCGCCAACGCCCGAATCAGGGCCGCCGCCAGGGCTGCCCCACTGCCTAACCCGCTGGCGATGGGGATCGTCGAACGGACGGTCAGCGTCAGGTCCGGGACCGGCAGGCCGAGCATGTCCAGCATGACCTGTACCGGGAAGACCAGCGCGTTGTAGAGCGGGTTGTCGCTGCTGCCGGCGGCATAACACAGCGTCCGGTCGATATCCGGCGCGTAAATGACCAGGCCGCTGCCGGGCGTGGCCGGTTCGGCGTGAACGGTCGCTTGCACGGCGTTCAGCGGCACGGCAATCGCCGGATGGCCGTAAACGACGGCATGTTCGCCGAACAGGATGATTTTGCCAGGGGCGGCGGCGTCAGCGGGTTTCATCGGCGGGAGCAGGTCAGATCACGTATAACAGCAGGACGGCGGTCAGGCCGTACAGGATGACCGTCAGCAGCAGCGGCGGGTCTTTGAACAACAACTCGTCGGGCGCGCTGCCTTCGCCGCACACGTGGATCAGGTACAGGTAGCGGAACACGCCGTAGACGACGAACGGGATGGTGACCATCATGCGGTGGCCGTTGCTGCGGATGGTCGGCGCCTCGATGGTGTAGAGCATGTAGGTCAACACGCTGCCGGTCGTGACCATACGCAGCATGTCATCTAACAGCGGCATGTTGTAATCTTTGTAGGTGGCGCGCACGTCTTCGGCGTCGTCGGCCAGCAGGATCAGCTCCTGCCGCCGCTTGCCGATCGCCAAAAACAGCGCCAGCAGCCCGGCGCAGACGTACAGCCAGGGCGAAAAATTCGCCACGTCGATCACGACAATACCCGCGACCAGCCGCAGCACAAACCCGGCGGCGATGGCGAACACGTCGATGATCACGATGTTTTTCAGCCAAAACGAGTACGAAATGTGCAGCAGCAAATAGGCGGCCAGCACAGCCGTGAAGGCCGGTGTCAGCAGCAGGCTGGCTCCCAGGGCGACCACGGGAAAGATGACTGCCGCTGTTTTCGCCCAGCCGACCGGCAGTTGACCGGCGGGTAGGGCGCGGTGGCGCTTGCGGGGGTGGAGCCGGTCGCGCTCGATGTCTACCAGATCATTGACGATATAAATCGTGCTCGCGGCCAGGCAGAGCAGCACAAACGCGGCCAGCACGCGCGCCAGCGGGTCGAATTCAAAGAGCTGCTTGTCAAACAGGATGCCGGCAAACACAAACCCGTTCTTGGGCCATTGAGTCGGGCGCATGGTACGGAGCAGGCCACGCACCGGAACCGGCAGCGTGCGCCAGATGGGCAGGACACTCGTTTTGACTGCGTGCACAATACGTTCCCCACGAAAATAACGACCGGAAAAAGACGGGTGCAAGGATCAGCGATCCCTGGCGGGGCGCGGAAGCAGGGCCACCGCATGGTCCCGGCAGGACAGCATTATACCAGGGAATGCGGTAGACTGGTACCAACCACACAGCGAAGGAAAACGCGTAACATGGGCGATAAAGTACGGCTGGACGTGCTGCTGGCCGAGCGGAAGCTGGCTCCTAGCCGCGAAGCAGCGCGGCGAATGATCATGGCCGGGGAGGTGCGCGTCGCGGGCGAAATCCGCGACAAACCGGGGATGCGCGTGCCGCGTCAGGTGGCGGTGGACGTGGCGCAGGCTCCGCGTTTTGTCAGCCGGGGCGGCGACAAACTCGCCGGGGCGCTGGCGGCGTTCCCGGTGACGGTTGCGGGGCGCGTGTGCGCGGACGTCGGCGCGAGCACCGGCGGCTTCACCGACTGCCTGCTTCAGCACGGGGCGGCGCGCGTGTATGCGATTGACGTCGGGTACGGCCAGCTTGACTATCGCCTGCGGTCCGATCCGCGCGTGGTGGTGATGGAACGCACCAATGCGCGGTATGTCGAGGCGCTGGCGGAACCGGTCAGCCTGGTGGTGGTGGATGCGTCGTTTATCTCGCTGCGCTACCTGCTGCCGGTGATTCGCGGCTGGGTGACGCAGGACGCCGATCTGATCACGTTGATCAAACCGCAGTTTGAGGCGGGCAAAGAATCCGTTGGCAAAGGCGGCGTCGTGCGTGATGCACAGGTGCACGAGCGCGTGCTGCGTGACGTGCTGGCGGCTGTCGTGGCGAACGGGTACCGCGTACGCGGCCTGACCGTATCGCCGTTGAAGGGACCCGCCGGGAACGTCGAGTTCCTGGCGTGGCTGGCCGTTTACGCAGGTGATCGGACTCCGGTGCTGGACGACCTGATCGCAGCAGCGATGGCAGCCTCGGCAGAAGAACCGGCTACACGCGCGACCCAAGAACCTGGCGCGTGATGACATCCTCGACCGCCTGGTAGCGGGCCGGTTTGGCGATGAATACGTGGCATCCAGAGGCTAATGCGGCGGTGCTGTCGGCGGGCATGGCGTAGTCTGCCATACCGACGATAATCGTGGTTTTGCACAGCGGGTGCTGGCGCAGGGTACGCGCCAACTCCAGCCCGGCAGTGTTGCGACCGGTGTGCGTGCGCAGATCGATGAACACGATGTCGGGGCGCTCGTACGGGATTTTCTCACAGGCGTCGTCGGGGGACGTGTAGACGCTCAATTCATTGTCAAACCCGCGCGCGCGCAGCAGCACGGCGATCTGCTCAAAATGGAACTGGCTTTGAGGGTCTCCCTCGATGTAAGCAATGTAAAACATACCCGGCTGGCTCCGCTGCTTGGTGGGGTGCAATGAACATCCCGTGAGAACACCACGCTGCTTCTAATTTATCATAACTGCAGCAGAAATTAAACGCTTTTTTAACCGGTTTGGCACGAATTCACGACAGATTCACGAAACAATTGAAATTTTCGGGTGACCAGCGTATCATTACCCTGTGTTCAGGTGTTAATGACATGCGTGGTAAAGGGTAGCGACGAATGCAGATATGCCCTCACTGTCAGCGGGAGAATGCAGACCTAGACGCCTATTGTTATGCATGCGGCCATATTCTGCCGTCTGCATTGCATGGCGCTACAAACGCGACCAGCAAACTGGAAGATGTGTACGAATCCCTGGAGCCGAGACGGCGTTGGGGGACAGCCTACTTTGACCGCAGAAGCCAACTTCAGTTGACGATACGTGGCACGAACGAAACGATCGTGCTGAATGTCGAGGATGAAGTTGTTCTGGGACGGATGCACAACGAGTCCGGGGTGGCTGTGCCGGATATTGACTTGACGCCCCATGATGCCATCGAAAAGGGCGTTTCGCGCACGCATGCGGTATTGACGCGCGACCAGGAAACGGTCGTCGTAGCCGACTTAAACAGCGCCAACGGGACGTTTTTGAACGGGCAGAAATTGATGCCAAACGAGCCGCGTATTCTGCGCGATAACGACGAACTGCGTCTGGGCCGCCTGGTGATCCGGGTCGCGTTTGTCTGACGGGCAGCCGGTGCTGGTTGCCGCTTCACCCGGTCCGGTGTGGAGCGGTGGTTTTTTCACGTGATGCTGCACAACATAAGGTGTTGGCTGTTTCGATGTCTGACCTAAAAAAGATTCAAGACCGGCTCGGCGTCCAGTTCGTCGATCTCTCGCTCTTGCAGCGGGCGCTGACACACCGCTCCTACATCAATGAGCACCCCGAACACGTGTTGGAAGATAACGAACGCCTCGAATTTTTGGGCGATGCCGTGCTGGATTTTATCGCGGGCGCGTGGCTGTATCACCGCTTTCCTGAGATGGACGAAGGACGCCTGACGCGGCTGCGGGCCGGGCTGGTCCGAACGGAGACGCTGGGCGGGTTTGCGCAGGATTTCCGGTTGGGGGATGTGCTGCTGTTGGGGCGCGGCGAGGATGAATCGGGCGGGCGGTCGCGCGTGAAAAACTTGTGCGGCGCATTTGAGGCGCTGGTTGGCGCGATGTATCTCGACCTGGGCATGGACCGCGTGCAGGCCTTCGTCGAACCGCTGCTCAGCCCCGCGCTGGATGACATCCTGGATCGCTCGGCGGATAAAGATGCCAAGAGCCTGTTTCAGGAATGGAGCCAGGCGGCGCTCGGCCAGACGCCGATCTACCGCACGGTCGCCAGCCAGGGGCCGGATCACGCCAAAGAGTTTACGGTCGCGGTCGTGATCGGCTCAACGGAGATCGGGCGCGGAGTCGGGCACAGCAAACAGACGGCGGCGCAGGCTGCCGCACAACACGCCCTGGCGGCCATCGACGCAGGCGAGATCGTCTTTGACGACCTGGAATAACGCGGCGACCGGCGAAGCGCGTCACCTGTTGGTTTTGGGCGGCAGCGGGACGTTGGGCGGGCCGCTGGCGGAACGCGCCGCCGCGCGCGGCTGGGACGTCACGGCGACGTATCTCACGCATCCCGACCGGATACGCGCCGGGTTGCCGGTCCGGCTTGATCTGCGCGACCGGGCAGCGCTCAGCGACCTCGTGAACGCGCTGCGCCCGGACGTGATCATCCACGCGGCGGTGACAGAACGCAGCGGCTCCGGTTTCGACGACGCCATCCGGCAGGCCGGGCGGCATGTCGCGCAGATCGCGGCGCAGTCCGGCGCGCGGCTGGTAGCACTCTCGACGGACCTCGTGTTTGACGGCTCCGAATCCCATTACACTGAAGAGTCAGCGCCACGTCCGGCGGCTGGCAGCGCGTACGGTCACGCCAAAGTGGACGCCGAACGCGACATCCTGCGCCTGAATCCCGACGCGCTGGTCGTGCGAACCAGCTTGATCTACGATTTCGACCGCGACAACGCGCAGGTGAGTTGGATGCTGCGCAGCATCGAGGCGGGCGAACGGCTGCGACTGTACGTCGATCAACGGCGCTGCCCGATCTGGGCGGTCAATCTGGCGGACGCGCTGCTCGAACTGGCCGCGACGGATGCGGCGGGCCTGCTGCACGTCGCCGGACCGGAGCCAGTCAGCCGCTACGACCTCGGCGTGAGACTGCTCGACGCGCTCGGTTACGACCCGGCGGCGTACGTCGATTCGGTTCCCGCGCCGGAGACTCACCCGAAGTCGCTCGACCTCAGCGTGGAGCGCGCGCGGT
>CAYMTN010000094.1:0-18720 GCA_964393335.1 uncultured Anaerolineaceae bacterium | reverse complement strand
GCCATTTCGCCCACGACCTCGCCGCGTTTGACGATGTTCAGCAGAATCTCGCGGTCGCTGCCCGCTTTGATCACCTCGAGCTGTCCGTCCAGCACGATGTACGCAAAATCGCCGGCGCTGCCCTCGGCGAACAATTCTTCTCCGGCGACCAGGTGCGTTTTTTCGTACGTATCGGCCACATACGCCAGCTCGCTCTCAGTAAAATTCAGGACGGCGGATTCTTGCTCACTCATAGTATGGCTCACCTCGTCAACGGCGATCAGGGATGATTGGTATTGATTTTAACAATATCGTGAAAAAGTATCATAAAAACCGACTAAAAAACCCGCGCTGGCGGGCTGATCAGCGGTGTATGTGTGGTTTTCTTATCCTCGCATCGGAAACCAAATTTCTGAATATCGACAGCAAGCCTCACCCCTTAACCCCCGGCCCCTTTTCCCCTCTGCATCACAATGGAGAGGGGCCAGGGGTGAGGCTAACGGCAAACGCCTGCTATATGTCCAGTTTCGTGCAACAGGCGGGACTCAGTAATCGCAAGGTAGATTTTGGGATTAGCCGCCGCCCCGCGCGCCGGGTTCGTGGCCGGGCAGAGGCGAGATCAGGCGGATCAGTTCGGGGTGGTCGATGTAATCGGCGACGGTCAGGCCGTCGTCCTCGTGGTACCATTCTTCGTGATCGGACCATTGGCCGCAGCCGTCGGCGGTGCTGCACTGCGTCTCGGTCCACACTTTGCCACACGCCGGGCAGACGCCGTGTGTGGCGAAGGTGTGCCATGCGTGGCCGCACGAACACGTCCACAGGATGTCCGGGGTGGGCTGCCAGTCGCATTTGGGGCAGGCGATGTACATGGCGCTATTCTCCGCTGCATTTCCCTGCTCCGATTATAAGCCAAACGCGCGCGGCAGCGTCAGGCGTTTTTGACGAATGGGGGAATTGGACACACCAGGGATCGGCTCAAAAAACGCCACCTCGTGTTACAATACACGTATACGGAGATCGTTGAGGATAGACTCATGGCTGAATCGGCTGTGCAAGCCAGCATCCAGGAAGAAGTGCTGACATTTTTGCTTGCTTCTCCCTCCCCCCAGCAAATCTACGGATTGAAGAGTGGGTAATCTCCGGTGAGTAATTAGCTAGCCTACTGGAACAGACTTGGGAAACGCATACTAAGAAATTCGAGGCTAGAGGAAGGCGCACGATGGCTATTCAAACAGAGCGCATGACGGTTGAAGAATTTGAAGCATTCGCCGCGTTGCCAGCCAATGCCGACCGGCTGCTAGAATACGTTGGGGGAGAAGTGGTCGAAGTGGTATCCAATAACTACTCATCATTAGTCGGGGCACAGGTATTGATCGCCATCGGCGGGTATGTCAAACAGCATCAGCTCGGATATGTGACCAGTGCAGATGGTGGGTATATGATCTCTGGCGAACGGTACATCCCCGATGTGGCTTTCATTTCCAAGGCGCGGCAACCAGAACCCTCGCACGAGGCCTACAATCCGAATCCCCCTGATCTGGCCGTGGAGGTGTTATCACCGACGGATGATCCATTTGATGTGAGAACCAAAGTAGTGAATTACTTGCGCGCTGGCACGACGGTATGGGTCGTGGACCCAGAGAAAAAACGGATCGAGGTTTATAAACCTGATGTGTCCCCCCTTGCTATTGGGCTGGATGGTATTTTAGCCGATGAGGCCATCTTGCCTGGTTTTACCCTGGCTGTGGAAGAAATTTTCCCAGACTAAAGCTGGGACCCGGCCCACTCCGAATGCCGAAACATGTTACTGCACTCCTGCTCCGATTATAAGCCAAACGCGTGCGGCAGCGTCGGGCGTTTTTGACAAGTGGGGCATTCGGCGGGACGGCGACTATTTAACGGAATGAGACAGCCTGTTGAAACAGTCGTAACTAACTTTGGAGGTCTGCAACAAGGGTAAATGACGCCGGGATAGGGAAAACTCGAAGCTATTTGGTTGGGGAGGTTCTCAGAAACACCAGATCCATAGGAGGGAACGGCTTTTCATTGACCGCTGACTTGACAAACTCAAAGTTGAACTCACCAGTAATCTCCGCTAGAAGCTCACCAAGCCAGGGCTTGGCATCAGGAGCAACATATACACGTTCGATCAAAGTTTCCAGGTTTACATCAACGAACTGCCCACTAATGGCTGCGGCTTGATTTGGGGGAATGGAATAAGCAAGCCGATATTCCCGTTCGTGTTCGAATATCTCACGTTTGTGATAGAAGTAGCTGTCAAATGCCCGGCCCTGCACGTCCCCGTTAGGAGGATCATCCCCCCAACCATAATTGATTAATCCCTTCGTCATTCGCAATTCATTGAAGCGGTCACCCAAGCTTTCTAACAGCCGATTTTCTGTTGACTGTATTGCTACCCCGTCTTCACCAGTCAAATATGTTTTCCAGAGCACCGCCGATTCATACTCGGCTACTGTCCAACAACTGACCATCCATGTGTATGACATCACCAGAAGAGTGTTGATTATTTGTGCCCCGTAACGGGTATTTGGATCGATATCGGACAGGAAATTGTATACTCCTTCCCATTGATCTTTCAGAGTACGCCACTGGGCAAAAAAGAGAGATTTCTTCTGAATTAGTGACAGAAACTTCGACAAGTCCATATATCGCCACACTTTTTGGTCTGGCTCAGGCTGGGAAACGTAAATATCAAAAGAATTCGGCATTTTTATGATCACACCCAAAAAGCAATCGGCAAAGTCAAGGGGTGATAATATCATATTCGCCACGAAAACTTTCGCAAGCTGTCGGACAGAATTACATGTTTGATAAGCACTTCTAATGTAGTCACATCACTGATAATGCAAAATCTCCGAGACGGTGCGGCGCGTGGCCGTGATCGCGGGGTAGAGCGTCGCCAGCCCGGTCACCAGCAGCATCCCGACCAGCCCGATCACGGGAGCCAGCAGCGAATAGCGGAACGTGATCACGTCGCCGAACGGCACCATGTCGATCAACACGGTGCCCAGCACGTAACTCAGCGGCAGCCCGACCAGCCACGCGAACACGCCGATCAAAAAGCCTTCCAGCAAAAACTGGTTCAGGATGCTGCGTGACGACGCCCCGACCGAGCGCATCACGCCAATCTCGCGCTGGCGCTCATAAACGCCGATCGACGTGATCGCCAGCAGGCCGATGCCGCCCACGACCGCCATCAGCGCCGATGCCATACTCATGATCAGGCCGAGACTCAGCAGCGTCTGCGCGATGCGATCCTCAAACCGGACCTGGTCCTGGTACACCGGAGACGGCTGGCTGTACGACTGGTTCAGATCATTGACCGTCGCCTGCGGGTTGGATAGATCGATCAGGAACGTCTGCGGCGTGATCTTGCGGTAATCCAGGTGCACCAGGTCGGCCAGGTCGGCCCAATAAATCGCCACGATGGGCGGTTTTTCGGTATTCAACACGTCCGGCGGCAGGTCGCGCGCCACCACGCGCAGCTCCTGGGACTTGATCGCCACGACCTTGACGATCGGATACGACACCGCCGAGTTATCGACCAGTTCATCCAGGCCCAGCAGCGCCCCGTCGGTCGGCTTGAGCGCGATCATCTCGCCCGCCTGGAAATGGCCGAGATCGGCCAGCGCCTGGCTGATGATCACGTCGTGCTGGTCGGGGTTGTACCCCTGCGCCAGAATCTGCCCGACGCGCTCGTCGATGCCGACTGCCCACACCTGCGCCTCGGCGGGCACGCCTTCGCCGTCGTTCGTCTGGACCTTGATCTGCTCCCAATACGCGTTCGGGATCGGGGCATCGCGGATCGTGCCGACAAAACTCGCCAACTGCTGCCACTCCATGAACCCGGTTTCCAGCGGGAACTCGGCAATGCCGATAATCGGGAACTCCTGGGAATTTTCAGGCGAGATCAGGTGCAGCGTATCGCCCACCGTTTTGTCGAATTCCTTCGCCATGCGCGGCGTGATGACGATTCCCTGCCGCGTTGGGTCATCCTGCCAGCCGGTGCCCGTGTCGTATTGCAGATCGCGCAAATCCTGAGCCGGGTCGATGCCGGTCACGTACATGTTTTCCGTGCGCGTCTGGTCCCCGGCGGGATCGGCAGGCGGTTGGTCGACGCCGTCCGGCAGGTTCACCTGCAACTGGACGGCCACGCCGGGCCGAATCTCGCGGATGTGCTCTTCCACGTCGGTGAACAGCCCTTGCAGCAGGTCTATCGCTTCGATGTTGGTCGGGTCCACCGACACCTGGTAGTTCAGCGTGGTCTGGATTTTACCGACGACGTTGTTTAGCGTCTGGAACACGGCGAACATGCCCATGAACGCCGCGATCGCCAGCGTCAGCGTCAGCAGCGTCAGCGCGAGCCGCGCCTTGTGCCGGAGGATGTTGTTCAACGCCTGGACCACCGTCAGCGGCAGCGACAGCAGGCGCACCAGGGTGGGCAGCAGCCCCCGGCCATACGTCGCGGCGATGCCCTGGTCCGTCATCGCTTCGAGGATCGTGATCTGCGATCCGTGATAGACCGGCACCAGCGCCGCGACGACCGGCACGCCCAGCCCCAACACCGCGCCCAGGATAGCAGCCGACAGCGGCGGCGACGCGTTTTGCAGGATGGTATTGGCGACCGGCGCGGCCTTCTGCGCCGCCTCGACGCCCAGCGGCAGCCCCAGGATCACCGCCGGAATCGTGCCGATCAGCCCGTACACCAGCGCCATGCCCAGGTAAATGCGCAGCACGTCGCGGCGCGTGGCCCCCAGCGCTTTCATCGCGCCGATCTGGTGGCGCTGTTCGACCACGATGGTGCTGATCACGGTCGTGACAAGCACGCTGGCGACCGTCATCGCCACCACCGCCAGGATCATCAGCACGTGCGTGAACTGGCGCACGCCGACCAGAAACACGTTGTCATCCGGGTCGTTGACGAGGTAAAACACGATGCGGTAGGGCGTCTGGGCCATCAACGCCTGGCGGAACGCGTGCGACTGCTGGCGCGCGGTGGGGAAGTTCTCGAACCGCGCATAAATCGAACTGAATCCGGCGAATCCGACGATATGCTGCGCATCGGCATAGGTGGCGTAGGCGCTGCTGGAACCGTCCCCGCCGCCGATGTAAAAATACGGTTGGTACACCAGCCCGACGATGGTCCGCGTTTCCTGGCCGCCGCCGTTGATATCCACGACCAGCGAATCGCCAATCGCCAGTCTGTGCACGTCGGCCATGCGCTGCTCGATGGCGATCTCGGCCTGGCCTTCGAGCGGGTACCGCCCCTTCAACAGGCGGATCGGCTCCAGTTTGATCGCCCGGAACGGTTCGCTGTACGCGTAAAGCTGCCCGGTGTGAAAGTCGGCTTCGCCGGGTGTCTTCCAGAGGAACTCGTACACGGCCTGCCCCTCGACGACGGTCACGCTGGGATACGCGCGCAGAGTGTCGAGCGCCGCCTGGGGATCGGTCACGTCCTCCGGTGACACCTCGACAAAAATGCGCAGCATGGCCATTTCGCGCGGGATCAGGTCTTTTTCGAGCTGGCGCGTCACAAGCTGGCCGAGCGTCGTCAGCACCACGACGACCAGCACGCCGACGAAGATACTCAGCGACACCAGGGCGGTGCGGGTCTTGCGGCTGGTGACATCTCGGACAATTTTAGTGGTACGTGATCCAAACATGAATTGAAGAAGTGTTTCCGCCGAATCCGGCAACTGGAGTAGAGCTATCGGGTTGAGGCGGCGCACCCCGGTACGCCAGCGAAGCGTTTATGGTTAACCTATTCTATTATAAAGCAAACAAACGCCCGAATGACAACACCCGGCAGGCGTTGGTGAGGCGGTCCCACCGTGCGGAGGGTTCATCCCCCGATCCAGGGACCGGCGGCCCGCTCACAGCTCCGCCAGCAGCCGCCGCAGCGTGGGGATGTGCTCATCGCGGTGGATGGCCGCCCACTTGCGGCGGGCCGTCAATTTGCGGCTGTCGCCTTCTTCTGCCGGGCGGCTGATATCCGGGTGAATCATCGGGAACAGGATCACCGGTTGGCCGCCAAACTCGACCGTATAGGGCTGTCCGACGGCGGCGGCGAACAGCGCGGGCGTGTTCAACCCGAACAACCGCCGGACACGCTGGTACACCTGCTGATCCGACAGCGTGATGACGACTTGCGGCTGCGCCAGGTCGATCTCGTGAACCAACCACAGGCGCACGCACGTTTCAACCGCGCGCTGGATGTCGCTCTCGTGGCGCGGCTTGCTGCCGTAAATACCCGCCGGGTAGCGGCACTTCAGCAGGTCCGTGATCCACACGTCGTCCCGGCGCAGGTTGAGCGGGGCCAGGTAATGCCGCTCAAGCGCCTGCCCGCTGATCGTGGTCGGCGCAAAAGGCGCGGCCTGGTTCTCCGCCCAGGATGGACTTTCCCCGATGAACATGATGCGTGTCGGAGTCTGGCACGATTCCGGCGGCAGCGGCTCGTAGGCGGTATCGTAGAACGTACACGACGTACATCGCCGGACGGCGCGCGCCAGTCGATTATAGTCCATGGTCAGGGTGCCCCCTTGATTGTCACGGCGTGCCCAGGTAAGACCCACCTGTTCCAGCCCCACACTCCCTGACAGGCGCGCCGCTGCACTCGATTGGGTAATGATGCCAGCAGTTGGCCATTTGCGCAACAATTATGTTAGCGCTCACAGCGTCACACTGGGCCGGTACTCGCCAAACACGCCGCGCAGCACGTTGCAGATTTCGCCTAACGTCACGTCGGCTTCGACACACGTGACGAACAGCGGCATCAAACTGCCGGTGCCTTTCGCAGCGGTTTCCAGGTGGGCCAGCAGCTCGCGCACGCGGACGTTATCCCGCTCCGCGCGGATGTGTGCCAGCCGCGCCCGCTGCGCCTGCTCGATGGCCGGGTCCACGCGCAGAATCTCGCGGGTCACGCCGCCGCCGTCCGCCGTGAACTTGTTGACGCCGACCACGACCTGATCGCCGCGCTCGATGGCGCGCTGGTACGCGTACGCGGCGTCGTTGATCTCGCCCTGGACAAAACCGGCTTCAATCGCCCGCAGCGCGCCGCCCATCGCGTCGATGCGCTCGATGTAGTCACACGCGGCGCGTTCGATGGCGTCGGTCAGGTGCTCGATCACGTAACTGCCGGCCAGCGGATCGACCGTGTCGGCAGCGCCGGATTCGTGCGCGATGATCTGCTGGGTGCGCAGCGCGACCTGCACCGCCGACTCGGTGGGCAGGGCGAGCGCTTCGTCCATGCTGTTGGTGTGCAGGCTTTGCGTCCCGCCGAATACGGCAGCCAGCGCCTGCAACGTCACGCGCACGATGTTGTTTTCCGGCTGCTGCGCGGTGAGCGTGCTGCCGCCGGTCTGCGTGTGGAACTTGAGCGCCCAGCTTTTCGGGTCGTTGGCCCCAAAGCGCTCGCGCATGATACGCGCCCACAAACGCCGCGCGGCGCGGAACTTGGCGACTTCTTCCAGAAAGTTGTTGTGCGCGTTGAAGAAAAACGACAACTGCGGCGCGAAATCGTCCACCGCCAGCCCGGCGTCGAGCGCCGCCTGGACATACGCGATCCCGTTCGCCAGCGTGAAGGCGACTTCCTGCACCGCCGTGCAGCCCGCCTCGCGGATGTGATAACCGCTGATGCTGATCGTGTTCCAGTGCGGGACCTCCTGCGCGCAGTACGCGAACAGGTCGGTGATCAGGCGCATCGACGGGGCAGGCGGGAAAATGTACGTGCCACGTGCGACGTATTCCTTGAGGATGTCGTTCTGCACCGTGCCGCGCAGCTTGCGCGGTTCGACGCCCTGCTGCTTGCCAACGGCGATGTACATCGCCAGCAGGATCGCGGCGGGCGCGTTGATCGTCATGCTCGTGCTGACTTTGTCCAGCGGGATGCCCTCAAACAGCCGCGCCATGTCGTGCAGCGACGGGATGCTCACGCCGACCTTGCCGACCTCGCCCAACGCCATCGGATCGTCGGAGTCGTAGCCGATCTGGGTCGGCAGGTCAAACGCGACACTCAGCCCGGTTTGCCCGGCGTCGAGCAAAAAGCGGTAGCGTGCGTTGGTTTCTTCGGCGGTGGCATACCCGGCATACTGGCGCATCGTCCACAGCCGCCCGCGATACATGGTCGGCTGCACGCCGCGCGTGAACGGGTATTCGCCGGGGAAACCCAACTGCTCCATGTACGCGTCGGGATCGCACGTTTCCGGCAGGTAGAGACGCTCCAGGGCGATGCCGGACGAGGTGCTGAACGGGTCTTTGCGTTCGGGGAAGCGGCTCAGCACCTTGTCGAGCGTGCCGGATTCCCACTGCTGTTTGCGTTGGGTGAGATCGTCAGTCATGGTCAGGTCGAGTCCGTTTTCTGGTGGTTATTGGCTGTCAGTTGTTGGTTGACCGTGAACCGTTGACTGTATCTCGAACACCCTCACCCCCCGCCCCTCTCCCGCCAAGCAGGAGAGGGGAGAAAACACGCCTGGTTGATCAAGTCCCCTCGCCTACTCTGTGGGAGAGGGGATTTAGGGGTGAGGGCTAACGGTCACCTGTTCACAATTCACACAAAACGCGCCTGCACGGCTCTCGATGCCCAATGCAGGCGCGTGCATAAGTTATAACACGCTCGCCGCCAAAGGTTACACGTCAGTTCAGCCAACCCTGCTGCGCGATGAACGCCGCATATTGCCTGGCCTGCTGTTCGGCACCTAACGCGCTCTGGTGATAGCCGTCACCTTCCCAGTAATTCCGGTTATAGGGCAGGTTGGCCGCCAGATCATAAAACGCCATGCCCGTATCATCGGCGACCTGCTGCATGATTGCGTTCAATTTGGCGACCTCGGCGCGCCGCCAGGGGAACAAGTAAATGTTGGTGACGCGCACCGTATCGGGGAAATACGCCCAGCTTGAGAACATGACCTGCACGTCGTTGGCGGCTGCCAGCGCCGCCAGATTGCGCAAATTGCGCTCAAAGTAGATCGGCGGATTGAGCGCCATCAATTCCTCGGTGGAATAGTCCCCGCATTGGCGCTCCGCCCACATGTCACACTGCATGATCTCCTCGTCGAGCACGAAATGGGACTCCAGTTTCAGCGGATCGTCGAGCCAGCCCATCCGAATGCCCACGTACCGTGCCAGCGTGCTCGGCCCCAGGTGTAGATCGCCCGTGTTCCACGTGCCGCGCGCCGAGTACAGCCCGTCGTAGTGGGTGGGATCTACCAGCCGCGCGGTGATGTCGTTGGTCGCGTGATATACGATGATCAGGTCGGGATCGAGGTCCAACACGCGAAACTCAAAATTCACCAGGGTTTCCCAGGTGGTATAAAGCTGCACGCCCGCGTTGATCACCTCGACCTGTGGGTAATCGTACTCGTCGCGCAGGACGCGCTGAAGCTGCGCGGGCCACGTCTTGTCGTCCTCGATGATGCCGAATCCGTAGGTGGTCGAGCCGCCGAGCGCCACGATCCGGTACGTGCCTTCCGGCTTGGGCTGGACGATCTCCGGGCCGCGATAGCCCAGGCTGTTGTGACCGGGGAAATCCGGTGACGGGGCGAATCCAACGAACGGCTTAGCGATGAACTGGGATTCCAGCGATTTGATGCGTTCTTCCGAATACACGTAACGGATGCGGTCGTCTTCGCTGCCCCAGCGCCGGAAGTACGCCCGCAGCCCGAATTCCGCCACTGGCAGCATCAGCACCACGCAGACAATCGCGTAGCTAGTCACGTGGATGGCGGGCGTCAGGCGGCGCACCAGCCGCCCGGTGATCGCAGGCACCTGTCGAGCGTGACGCAGCACGACGTGCCAGTTTGCACGCTGCCACATTTTGAAGGCGAGGACGCTCCCAGAAAACAAAAACACGCTTGCGGTGATCAGGTCAAACAGGTTATGCGCCGGATGCATGAACAGGATTCCTCTAATAGACGGACCGCGCGCAGCGCACGCCAAAATCGGTGCCGGAATAGTCCGGGTAGACGCCGTGACGGATGGCCAACCGCAGGTCGCCCCACGTATCGAGGAAGCCACCGCCGCGCATCACCCGGCGATTGGTGGTATCGTCCAGGTCTTCGCGCGCGGCGGAGTCATCATACGGGTAGGGCAGCGCGTCCGAATAGATCGAGCTGGTCCACTCGCGCACGTTTCCGGCCATGTCGTATGCGCCAACCCATGATAGGTCATACAGAAACGTGCCGACCGCTGCCACGCGGCCACCGGTCGTATCGATATAGGCGGTCCCGGCGATCAACGCGTTGCCCCAGGGATATATCAGACTGTCGGGGCCGCGCCCGGCGTACTCCCATTCGCGTTCTGTCGGCAGGCGCATGCCCGCGCCGCGACGCGCGCAGTAGGCGCGCGCCTCGTACCACGTCAGGCGCTGGCGCGGATAGTCCGCGTCCGGCCACTGGCTGGCCTCGTTCGCCACGCCCTGAAACTGCTCGAACTGGGCGTTAGTGACTTCGTACTGGTCCAGGTAGAACGGCTCGTCGACGCACTGCATGGACACGGGCACCTCGTCCGGACGCCCGGCGGCATCGCCCATCACAAAACAGCCCGCCGGGACCCGCACCATCGGCACGCCGTTGACGTCTTCAACTTGCGGAACCCAACCGCCGTTGGAGGGAATCCGGGTGTAGGGTGGGGTGTTCGTCGGAGACGCGTGAGTCAGCGTCATGATCAGCGCGTCAGCGGACGCAGTGACGTTGGCGACCGGCAGCGCGGCGGTATCCGGCTGGCGTGTAGAACACGCGCACAGAATTATGACAACCGCGAGCCAGATGCGTCTCATCGTGTCTTATGTGTGATCCCGCTCACTTACCAACAAAATGCCTGCATCATGGTATGGTACCATGATGCAGGCAAACGAGGTAGTTATAACACTCATGCAAGCGGACGCTGCACGTTACATGCCGCTGAACGGAGCGGCCAGCAGCCCGCCGAGCGCTGCGAGCGGGATCGTGACCTCCTGCGGGCCAGCCGCATAGGCCGCCACCTGGTACTGCGGGAACGTGAAGACCAGCGAATCCGGCGTGAGCACCCAGTTTTGATAGTTCTCAGCGGTCGGGGCGGTGCCGTCGGCCAGCCACTTCGCGTCGGTCATTTCGCCGAGCGTACCTTGCAGGTCCTGCTGCGCCATCGGCGCGATCACGTCCAGCGGCGACGTGCCCGCCACGAACAGGTCATCCAGCGTCAGGACGCGGCTGTTCGCCAGGTCGAACGTCAGCGTGTTGAAGGTCGTCATGCCGTGCGCCCCGCCGGTGAAGGCGTAGGTCGTGAACTTCACGCTGACGATGTCCGGCGAAAAACTGGTCGTTTCGTAGTCGATTTGCAGCGTCAGCGGACCCGGCGACGGCGTGAAGCCGTATTCGTTGATCGGCGCAAAAAACGCCGCCCGCTGATCGGTCAGCACCTGGTCGATGGCCTGTTTCGCAAAATCGTACTGCGCAAATTCGATCGGGTACGTGATCTTGACGTCGATCGTCGCCCCGATCACACACGTGCCGGTGGTCGCGTCCCAGTTGCCGCCCTGCTGCATACACACGTCTTCCTGCGCGGCAGCGGGGGCGACGCCCATCACGAGCAGCAGCAGCACCGCGCCCGTTATGATCATACGTTTGAGCATACTGTAAAACCTCCTTCAGCGCGGCTGATCGCCACGCTCGATGACGTAGACCGTATTGCAGATTTTACAATGAATCACGTCACCCTCCACGTTGCGAGCGGAACCGCGCCCCGCCCCACCGGGATGGCAGCCGTCTACCGTGCAGTCCCACTTATCGGCCCGGCAGACCAGGCAGCCGCGTGCCAGCACCGCCGCATCGCGGATCAGGATTACTTCGCTCATGGCCCTTACTCCGGCGCGCGACCAGTCGCCTCGGTCAGCGCCGCCAGCCGCTCCCAGGGCGTGCCGCCGATGTCGTCCGGCAGATCGCCGGGCAGGCAGCGCCAGCGCCACTGGCCCGCCGGGACGCCCGGCTTATTCATGCGCGCGCTGGCTCCCTGGTCGAGTACGTCTTGCAGCGGCACGATGAACGTATGCGCCGGGGACTGCATCCCCATTTCGATCAGCTCCCAGTTCGGCGCGGCGATGGTGTTTTTGCCCACGTAACGCCGCAGGCTCTCGCGTGCTGCCTCGCCGGATTCGCAGCACCACCAGCCCAACACCGTATTGTTGTCGTGTGTACCGGTGTAAACGACCGTGTTTTTCTCGTGATTGTCGGGCAGGAAGCGGTTTTGATCGTCCGGCGTGCCGCCGAACGCGAACTGCAAGATCGCCATGCCGGGCAGCCGCAAATCCTTGCGGAGCTGGATCGCCGCGCCCAGGTCGTCGCCCAGGTCTTCCGCGATGATCGGCAGTTCGTCCAGTGCGCGCCCCAGCCCCTTGCTCACGGAGCGGAAAAACTCGATCTTGGGGCCGTTGACCCAGCGCCCGCCCTGCGCCGTATCACGTTTGACGGGAATCTTGTAGTACAGGTCAAACGCGCGGAAGTGATCGATACGCACGATGTCCACCAGCTTGAACATGGCCTGCATCCGGCGAATCCACCAGTCGTAGCCGGTGCGTTTGTGTTCGTCCCACAAATAAAGCGGATTGCCCCACCGCTGCCCGGTCGCGCTGAAATAGTCCGGCGGGACGCCCGCAATGAAGTTCGGCCTGCCGTAAAAATCCAGGTCGAATAATTCGGGATTGACCCACACGTCGCTGCTGTCGTGCGCGACGTAGATCGGGATGTCGCCCACAATCCGGATCTGTTTGCTGTTGGCATACGCCCGCAGTTCGTCCCACTGCTCGTAAAACACCCACTGCCGGAAACGATGCTCGGCTGTGCGGCAGGCGTGCATCGTGCGGGCGGCTTGCAGCGCCTGTTTCTCGCGGAAGATTTCGCTTTCGTTCCAGTCGGTCCAGGGCCGCCCGCCGTGAAACTCCTTGAGCGACATAAACAGCGCGAAATCGTCCAGCCACCGCCGTTCCTCATCATGACACCACGCCTGGCACGCGTCGAAATCGGCCTGGTTCTGCACAAACCGGTCGTAGGCCAGCGACAGCAGCTCGTCATGGTACGTTATCGCGGCGGCGTAGTCGGCCCGGCGGCTGGAAAAATAGGGGTGATCCGCCAGTTCACCGGCGGACAGCCAGTCGTGTTCGACCAGTTTATCCAGGCTGATCAGGTTCGTGTTTCCGGCGAAGGTCGAAAAACCCTGGTACGGCGACTCGCCATAGCCGGTAGGCCCCAGCGGCAGCACCTGCCAGACGGTCTGGCCTGCCGCCGCGAGACAGTCCACAAAGCGGTACGCCCACTCGCCCAGGTCGCCCAGGCCGTACGGCCCCGGCAGGGAGGTTGGGTGCAGCAGTACGCCGCTTGATCGGGGAAATAAACTCTCTCGGTTAGCCAAAATATCCTCCTTCGGAAAGAAAGTTATTGGTTGTAAGTTGTTGGTTGTCAGTTGGTGCTGGGCCTCGCAACTAATCCCAAACTCACGGGGAGCCGAAATAGAATCTGGGCGATTGACCCGGTAGGGGCGCTGCTTGCTGCGCCCTGGAACATCCGGATTTGTTTCAGTCGCGCCATCAGTTGCCCGTCACACAGCCTCATCCCTGGCTGCTGCCCGGCCCACTCAGCCCGCCGGCAGCGCCGTTTGCGCCAGCGCAATCGCGCCGCGTACCCCGGCGTCATCTTTCAAGCCGGGCGGCACGATGAACGAATCCAGGTCATCCAGGCGCGGATGCACCAGGTACCCGTTCAACAGGGCGCGCACCTTCTGGCGAATCAGCGGGAACAACTGCTGCTGGTGCATCACGCTGCCCCCCAGAATGATACCCTGCGGCGACAGCGTACACATGAAATTCACCAGCGCCTGCGCCAGATAATACGCTTCCAGGTCCCAGGCGGGATGATCCGGCGGCAGCGTTTCGCCCGGCACGTTCCAACGCGCCTGTAATGACGGACCGGCGGCCAGCCCTTCCAGGCAGTTCGGGTGAAACGGGCACACGCCGCGCGCCAGCGGATCGTCGTCACGGTGGGGCAGCAACACGTGGCCCATTTCCGGGTGGATCAGGCCGTGCAGCGTGCGCCCGTTGACCATCACGCCGCCGCCGATGCCGGTGCCGACCGTGAGATATACAAACGTATCCCAGTCCCGCGCCGCGCCCCAGCGATGTTCGCCCAACGCCGCCCCGTTGACGTCCGTATCGATCACGACCGGCACATCGGGGAAAGCGAGCTGCACCGTCCCGGCGACGTTGGCAAAGGCCCAGCCCGCTTTGGGCGTCTGCGTGACGTGACCGTAATACTCAGACGCGGGGTTGAGGTCCACCGGGCCAAAACTGGCGATACCGATTGCGGCGAGTCGCTCCCCGCGCAGCACTTCTTGATTCTTCAAAAATGCGATGGTCTGGTTGAGGGTTGCCTGCGGCGAAACCGTCAAAAAGCGCTGGCGCGTGCGTATCGTGCCCGATTCATCGCTCACCGCGCATACAAACTTGGTCCCGCCGCCTTCGATGCCGCCGAAAATCACGCCGTCAGCCATCCTTTCCTGGGTTGGTGATCGCGCTGTGAGTAAACACGTGATCCGGCACCCACACCTGCTTGAAATCGTCAAAGGTCAGGTCCCGAATAGTCAGGCCCAACTGCGTTTTTACGTGCTCAAACAGCATCAAATAACTGGCTACCAGACGCGGCGCATCCTGCAAGCCCAACGCGGCCAGAGTCGATTCGATGGCGGCCTCCGGCCCTTCGACCTCGACAAAATCGCCATACGGCATCTCGTCCAGCGCGATCTCGGTGCCGCCTAATTCGTAGGTCGTGCGGTATTTTTCATAGACGACGAAGGGCTGGAAGCCGAGCCGCTGTAAGATCAGGTCCATCGTATCCAGGTCATCGACGGTGACCTCGGCTTCAAAGCGCCGCTGGACGCCATCGGCGGTCACGCCCGGCCCGTCAGGGGGAGCCGATTTGTACGTCAGGCGCACGCGCGTATCCTGCCGCAGCCGCAGCACGATCCCCCGTGACGTGAACGACTGCGCCGTGTCTTCGTAGCGGATGTTACGCTCGAACACGCGCTGCGCCGTGAGGACCGCCCCCGCCGCCTGCACCTGGGCAGCGACGGCGTTCAGGTCCGGCACAAAAATCTTGACCTCAGATTCCAACAGGCTTGTCATAGATCACCGTTTTTCTACATCCGGTCCCACCAGATATGCGGAGAATCGATGCGCATCCAGACCACGCCGTTTTTGGGCGGAAACCAGACCTCACGATAAGCCCCGTCAAGATACGGCCCGGCGTCCTGCGGATTGACCCACAGCTCCAGCACGACGTCCGGCTGGAGGACGCCAATCGAGTAGGCGTAATCCCACTTCATGTGGCCGGGTTTGAACTCCGGAATGATGTGCTGGTCCATCGCTTCATGCGCGATGACCCGGTCGTTTTTGCCCAACAGGTCGATATACGTGCGCTCGGCAAAATAGGGCACGATGCCCGCCCCGGCCAGGGCGACCGTTGCGTCGTCTTTGGTCAATGCCTTGAGCAGCAGCGCCTGACGCACCTTCATGCCGTTTTCGCCCGCATATAACGACGGCTCGATCAACAGCCATTCCTTGAGCGCGCCGGTCCCGTAGGTGTAATTGTACGACACGAATAAAAACAGGCCGAACAGGACCAGCGCCACGCGCGGCGCAGCCGGGTGCAGCCGGAAGCGTGGATCGGCGTCAAGCTGGCGCGCGGACTCGACCAGCCACGCATACAGCGTGACCAGCGTGCTCCACAACAGCACAAACAGCAGCGGCATGCCGAGGCTCAGATACCGGTTCGCGCCGCCGTAGTGTTCCCAGGCGTCGCCGCCCACGTAGATCGAATACAGCACCTGCCCGGCGAACAGCCACGCCAGCAGCCGCACCGCGCGATCGCGCCGGAAGATAAATACGCCAAACGGCAGCAGGCCAACCCGGATGAAAAACCGTGTGGCGATCTCAAACCCGTGCGTGATCCGTTTGACGAACGGGTATCCTTCCATTTTCAGGTAGTACGTGTTGGGCAGCCAGTCGCCGTAGTACCAGTGGCGCAGCAGCATCTGCGGGATCATGAACGCAGCCAGCGCCAGCAGCGCTGCAACCCCGTGCGCTCGCCAGCGGCGGCGGTCGGCCAGCACCATAAACGCAGCCAGCGCACCCAACGGTACGGCCATATCCATGCGAATCCACGTGCTGAAGCCGAGCAGCACGTACGGCGCGGCGCTGAAACGGTCGGCGGCCAACGCGCGCAGCGTCCACCACGCCGCCAGGCTGACGATCAGCGTCAACACGCTGACCTCGGTCCCTTGCAGGCTCCACACGTTGAGCGGCAGATAAAACGCGGTGAACAGCGCCGCCCCCAGCCCGACCAGCGGATTGCCGCTGATCGCGTCCGCGATGCGTTTGACGACGAACAGGTTCGCCACCAGGAACAGCGCGCCGCTGATCTGAATCGCCAGGCTGATCGTGGCCGTGTCGATGTCGAACAGGTGAAAAATCGCCATGTAACCGACCCACAGCGGGTTGGTATACCCTTCGATCCGCTCGCCGCCGGGATTCCAGACCAGCCCGTCGCCGTTGGCGAGGTTGCGCGCGTAACGCATCGAGATCATGGCGTCGTCGAACAGCACAAAATAGCGCTGCGTTTGCGGGTTGTAACTATTCTGCTCGACCAGGGCGCTCGTCCGGTAGATGAACGCCCCGGCATATATCACGTAGCCGATCACGATGAACGCGAACAGCCGCCGTACTCGTCGCTTGGACATACGCAGCACCGTGTTTCTGTGGCCGGATAACGAGCGCGGATTGTACTCCATTGCCCCCGGTCGATCCAGGTGGATCGTGTACGGCGCGAGGAATCAGGCTGTCCCGCCGGGGACATCGCCGCGCTAGCCGCCGATGGCGCGGACCACCTCTTTGACATGCTCGCGGATCGCCAGGATCAACTCGCGGTAGAAGCCGCGCGCGCTCTCCGGCGACAGCACCACGTCATGGTAAAAGCTGCCGGACGCCCGCTCGACCAGCCACAGGTCCACGCCAAAGTAGGGGACGTCGGGCTGGTCGTCCATGCTGTCGACTTTCACGCGGCGCAGCGCCATCAACAGCGCCTTGTACCGCTCGGCTTCGACGGCGTAGTCAAAGTGGACGTCCTTGTTCGGCTTGTCATAAACGACCTTGAGCGCACATGCCCCGCTGTGCCCGCGCGTGAGCGTGGCAACCTGGTTCGGATGCTGCGTATCATCAAACTGAATCGTGACCCGGAACGCTTCGTTGACGCCCGGCTGCTGTGTGACGTTGCGCAGTTCGTCTTGCCGCAGCCGCAGCGCGATCAAACGAATCGGGTCGGCGCGTCGTGTTTCCATCGCGTTTCTTCCCCACTATCGCCCCCCTGCATTTGTACTATTGTATTATGAAAAACGTAAAAATCAGCCGTATTCGGTAAAAAACCACAACCCCCGCCCGGCAGAAATAGTACAAAAATCCTACTCTCAATCAGCGGGCAGGGTAAAACTGAACACGCTGCCCTCGCCGATCACGCTGCTGACGCCGACCTCACCACCCAGTTTTTCCACGATCTGGCGCACAATCGACAGCCCCAACCCGTGCCCATCGACACGGCCCCGGTGCAGGCGCGTATACGGCGTGAATAGAACCGCCTGTTCGTCCGGCGTGAGGCCGTTCCCGTTGTCGCGCACCCAAAAGCGCACTATGCCGCCGGATGCAGGTGTCGCGCCCAGTACGATACGCGGCGGATCGCCCCCGTATTTGAGTGCGTTCGTCAGGTAGTTCACCCACACCTCTTCGATCCAGGGTGCGTATCCCATGCTGGACGGCCACTGATCGGGCACCGTCACCTGCGCGCCGGATTCGGCGATCAGCGTTGACAGGCGGCTGCATGCCTCGGTCACGATGGCCGCCATGTCAAGCGGGACGCGCTCTGCTACCTGCAATTTCCCGACGCTGGCGAGCAGCAGCAGCGCATCGACGATCTCAGCCATTTTTTGACTGGTGCCTGCAATCGTATCGACGCACAGGTCGATCTCGGCGGCGCTGAGGGTCTGGTACTCCTCCTGCAAGGTCAGGCTGTAGGCTACCAGCACGGCCAGCGGGCTTTTCAGGTCGTGGGCGACGGTGTGCGCGAACGCGTCAAGCTCGGCGATCAGGTGCTCGCGTTCGTCTTCGGCTCGCTTGCGTTCGGTGATGTCGCGCACCACCGCCAGGAATCCGGTCTCCTGCCCGGCACGCCCGGACAGCAGCGACAGGCGCACCTCAAACAGCCGGTCGGCCTGCTGCGGCAGCACGAACTCGGCACGGACCTGTTGGTCTGCTCGCAGCAGCGCAAAATCGGAGGGGGCGAACCACGTCGTGAACACCTCCTGCACGGGGCGGCCCACCACCGGTGCCGGCTTCGGCCCCACCAGGTTCCAGGCCGAGGGGTTCAGGTCCACGATGCGGCCCTGCATGTCCAGCACGATCACGGCATCTTGCAGGTTTTCCACCACTACCTGCCGCGCGACCGGCATGATGTCCAGAAACTGAAGGTCAAACACGCTCCAGGCCGCCATCCAGCCGGTGCCGATCAACGCGTAGGGCGTGACATCCAGCCGCACCGGGATCACACCCGACAGGTAGATGACGTGCGCGGCCAGCGGCAGCAGCCCGGCGATCAGGATGACCGTGATCTGCTTGCGGTACAGGCCCGCCGACCGGGGATATGCCCGGATCAGCAG
>CAYMTN010000093.1:0-18955 GCA_964393335.1 uncultured Anaerolineaceae bacterium | reverse complement strand
CCGGTGACGAGTAACCCCAGGACGGTACGCAAAAAAAGACGGGACCCGTCTGGGTCCCATCGTGATTTTCGGTGTTCCTGCCGTGATGGCAGCGCCATGACAAACCCACTACAGCTCGGTTTCGTCTTCTTCTTCCCGGCGGCGGCGGATGAGTTCCGGCTCTTCGCCTTCTTCGGCGACTTCCTCTTCTTCTTCCTCTTCCACTTCAAGCCCCGCCCGCATGTAACTGGACGTGACCACGACATCATCCGCCGAGTTGAGGTACGTCACGCCGGGCAGTTCCGGCAGGTCGCGCACCAGCAGGCTGTCGCCGATGTCCTGAATCCCGGACAGGTCGATTTCGACGTGCGGCGGCAGGTCACCGGGCAGACACTCGACTTCAACCGAGTTTAGCTCGTGGATGATCACGCCGCCCAGTTCGGTGATGCGGGCGTCGGTGCCGGTCAGGATAATCGGCACTTCGGTACGGATCACCACATCCATCCGCACGCGGTAAAAATCGATGTGCAGCACGTCCCCGCGAATCGGGTCGCGCTGGACATCACGCACCAGCGCGTTGTATTCCTCGCCGCCCATGTTGAGCTGGATCACCTTCGAGCCGCCGACTTCGAGCAGCACGGGGCGCAGAGTCGTCCACACGACTTGCAGCGGGATGGCGTCAAACGTCGGGCCATACAACACGCCGGGCACGATGCCCTGGGCGCGAAGCTGGCTCACCTGTTTGCCGGTCTGTTCACGTTTGGTCGCTTCGAGCACAATTGTTTCAGCCATTTGAATACCGTTCTCCTCATTCTACCAGGGTAGGCTGGCGGCCTTCAGCGACGCGCCATTCCTCTATCGCCCTTACGTTTTGCCTGTTGACTAACCTACACATCAAGCCCGCCGGGCCAGGACAGCACGCGCGGGCGGTCGTTCGTATAACGTCACCGCGCCAGGCCCAGGGTGGGCCGACGATTACAGCGCTGGCAATTGTAGCCAAGCGCAGGCGCAGCGTCAATGGTTGATCAGGCAACTACGCCCTGTTGGCGCATTACGTCCGGTTGACAATCGACCGTCCTGCCGCGATAATCGCCCGCATGAACACACGAATCCAACGTCTGGTCTTGCTGCCCGGTCTGCTGCTGATCGGCGCGGCGATGGCCTGCAACCTGACCGGCGAGTCCAAGACGATCATCGTCACCGCCACGCCGAGCAATCCGGCGCTGTTCAACCCACCGACGCCGACCGTGCCCTATGTGACGCCGACCGCGCCGTTCGTGCCCACGCCGACGCTGCCGCCCGGAGTCGCGTTTGGCGATGCCGAACAAGCGCTGCACAACGGTGATTATGAAGGCGCGGTGAGTTTTTTCCAGGCGGTGATCGGCCAGCCCAACGCCGATCCAGAGCTGCGCAAAGCCGCGCTGTACGGGCTGGGCGAAGCCGCGCTGCGCGAAGGGTTTTACGATCAATCCGCCGACGCCCTGACGCGTTTCATCGCCGAATACCCCGCCGACGAGCGCCTGGCGCACGCCGTGTTCCTGCGGGGTGACGCCTTTCTCGGCCTGGGCGCGTGGGAATCCGCGATCGCTGACTTCAATCGCTACCTGGGCCTGAGTCCCGGCATCATCGACAGTTACGTGTACGAGCGCACCGGCGACGCCTACCTCGCGCTCGGCCAGCCGCAGCAGTCGCTGGATGCTTACGCCAGGGCCGCCGACGCAACCCGCGAGCTTTCGTCGCTGGTCGCGCTGCGCGAGCGTGTCGCCGCCGGGTACCTGAACGCGGGTCTGCCGGATCAGGCCGTCGCGCAGTACGACGCGATTCTGGCCGTCGCCGAAAACAGCTTTTACCGCGCCAGCATCGATTTCCAGGCGGCGCAGGTGCTGCTCAACCAGGGGAATTACGCGGACGGCAATACGCGCCTGCAGCGCATCGTCAACGACTACCCGGCCAGCGGGGCCGCCTACCAGGCGCTCGGCCTGCTGCTCAACGCGGGCTTGCAGATCGAGAGTTACCAGCAGGGCCGCATCTACTACTTCAACGAAGCCTACGGCGCGGCGATCCAGGCGTTCAACAATTACACCAGCGAGCAGGGTTACGCCCCGGTCGACGTGCTGATGATGTTGGGCGAATCGTACCGCGAAGTGGGCAACCCGCAGGCCGCCATCACCACCTACCAGACGGTGATCGACACCTACCCCACCGATCCCGCTTATGGTCAGGCGTGGCTCGAACAGGGGCGCACACTGTTTCTGAGCGACGACATCCCCGGCGCGATCCAGAAATATACCGAACTCGCCACGCTGCATCCCGACGTGCCCGAAGGCGCGGAAGCGCTGTGGCGGGCCGGATACCTGTACAGCACGTTGGGCGATTCCGCCAGCGCGCTCGGCACGTTCGACATCCTGGGACGCACCTACCCCGGCACGTCCTGGGCGCAGGAAGGGCTGTTCATGGGCGCGACGATGGCCTATAACGCGGGCAATACGGGCATGGCCGCGCAGTTGTTCAGCCAGTTGGCCGCCACCGGCACCGGCGAATTGCAGGCCGCCGCGTACCTGTGGGTCGGACGCCTGTACCAGTACGATCAAAAAGACGATCTGGCGCGGCAGGCGTACCAGGCGGCGGCGGCTGCCGACCCCGGCGGGTATTACAGCATCCGGGCCAATGACCTGCTCAACGGGCGCGACCCGTTCGATCCGCCCGCCGACGCGGTATTTGAGTTTGACGAAGGGACGCAGCTTGCCCAGACCGAAACGTGGCTGCGGAATACGTTCGGCATCACGCAGGAAGGCCCGCTGTACCCGCTCGGCCCGCAGTTGGCAGCCGATTCGCGCCTGATTCGCGGCCACGAATTGATGGTCGTCGCCGCCTACGAAGAAGCCGAAACCGAGTTCGAGTCGCTGCGCCAGGACTACGAAACCGATCCGCTGGCGACCTACCAGCTTGCGATCTACTTCCGCGACCAGGGGCTGTACCGGCTCTCGATCACGGCTGCCGCCAAGTTGATCGACAGCGCCGGGATCGACACGACGCAGGCCCCCGGCGCGATAGCCCGCCTGCGCTACCCGGCCTACTACAAGGACCTCGTGCTGCCCAACGCGCAGAAAAACAACCTCGACCCGCTGCTGATCTTCTCGTTGATCCGGCAGGAAAGCCTGTTCGAAGGCTTCGCCACGTCCTACGCCGCTGCCCAGGGTTTGATGCAGATCATCCCCGATACCGGGCAGTGGATCGCGCAGCAGCTTGGCTGGCCCAACTACCAGAACAGCGACGTGTACCGGCCTTACATCAACGTCATGTTTGGCACGTATTATTTGCGCTGGGTGATGGATACCGTCGATGGCCTGCCCTACGCGGCCCTGGCCGGTTATAACGGCGGTCCCGGCAACGCGGCCCAATGGCTGAGCATTTCCGGGCCGGATATCGACCTGTTTGTGCAAGCCATCGGCTACGACGAGACGCGCACGTATGTCCGCCGCATCTACGAGCAGTACAACGTGTACCGCACCCTGTACGGCGCGCCCTGATTACTTTTTGTGGAGCGCTGATCCATGCTGCCGGACCGCTGGCCCGACACCTCACCCCCTGACGCGCCGGACGCACCGGACGCGCCCCAACCTGAGACTCCGCCCCCCGGACAGGTGCGCCCCACCGCGTTGGCGCTGTTCGTGCTGGGCGTGACCGTCGGGCTGCTGGCCGTGCTGGGTCGCATCGCGCAAGAACTCGAGCTGTCGCTGCTGGCCGATCTCAACGCGGAATTCTGGCCCGCGCCTGCCGGCAGATCGCGCCTGCCGGCCATGCTTCACGGGTTGGACACGCCCGGCCAGCGCCTCGTCGCGGCGGGATTCGCGGCCAGCGTAGTCGGCATGGTCTGCGGCGCGGCGCTCTGGCGGGCTGGCGGCAGACTCAGCACCCGGCACCGCGCCTGGACTCGCCTCGGCGCGCTGATCATGCTGGCGCTGCTGGCGGCCATGATCGGCACGCTCGTCTGCCCGGATGCCGCGATACGTCTTGCCCTGCTCATCAGTGCATTCATCCCCGCCGCGCTGTTATTCGTGGTCCTCGTCGCCTGGATCGTGACGTCCAGCCTGCACGGGGGCTGACTCGCCTTGCAGCCCGTTCGCCCCTATACTGCACGGCAGCATCTCACGCAGGCCCAAGCGGCAGGCAGAGCATTCAAAGACGGTGGGGGGAGTGAGCTTCAAACGGATTGTGAGCGGTTTTCGACATGAGGAGGAAGGAATCGTGAAACGAGTATGGATCGTGCTGCTGTGTCTGGTGTTGGGCGCACCGGCCATTCTCCCGGCCAGTGCGCAGACAGCCCCGCCCTGGTTACAGGTCTGGCTGCTGCAAAACGGCGACGGGCAGCTTGTCGTGGAATACCGCGACGCCACCGGTACGGCGCACGCCGCGTACCCGCTGGCGGCTGACTCCTTCAACTGGCCGCAACAAGCCGGGGGGCGGCTGTTCACCATGTCCCTGGAGAACATCCAGGTTTTTGACCCGTACCAGGGGCGCATCACCACCTACCCGACGGCGGTTGAGGGCCTCGGTACCGCCGACAACATCTACGGGCTGCGCAGCATCGCGCCGCGCCCCGATGGCCGCGCCTATGCGTACGGCGTGATGCTCTACCACGCCGACTGGGAACAACCGGCGATCAGTTACGTCTATCTGGCGACGGTCGGCATGGGCGATGACCGCGTCATTTACCAGCAGATGACCGAAGCCGTGCGGTCGATTGAACCGTTCACCTGGAGCGACGACGGCAGCATCCTGGCGCTGGACGAAATGCCGGTTGGCATTGGCGGCTACATCCTGTTCTGGACCTATCAAAACGCGCTGGCGTACAACCTGGTGACCGGGGTCCAATCACCGCTGGGCAGCGTGGACGGGCTTTCCCACGATGGGCACCTCGTCGCCCGGCTGAATTTCGGCGCGGGCAGCGGTCCAATCAGCCTGACGACAGTGCCGGACACTGCCGCTCCCAGCCGGGACTACCCGCTGCCCCCGCTGGACGAACAGCCGCTCAACGGCGGCGAGGTCGTATTCTCCCCATCCGACGCGCGTATTGCGTACCAGGTCGCACGTGTCAACCCGGAACACGAAAAATTCTGGACGATCGTCGTCGATGTGATGTCCGGGCAGTCACGGACCGTGCTGGCCGACGAAGCGACCGGGTATGACCTGCGTTACGGCTACATCGGCGGCTGGCTGGACGACACGACGCTGATCGTCGGCAGCCGGCCCGATGCGACCAGCGTCGTGCTCGACGTCACCAGTGGGGCGCTGCTGCGCGAAGAACCCGGCGTATTCATGGGGTACGCCACCGGCATCAGCGACACGACCGGATTCGCGCCGTCCAGCGCCGCGTACATGCAGTGCCCCGGCGCGCCGATCTCGCGCCTGCAACCCGACCAGCGCGGGCGCATCACCTATACCGACGGCACGATGACCAATGTACGGCAGGCCCCCGGCCTGAACACCGCGAAAATCGGCAGCGTGCCGGAAGGGTCTACCTTCACCGTCCTCGCCGGGCCGATCTGCGCCGATGGGTACGCGTGGTGGAACGTGCAGTTCGACATGGGCCTGATCGGGTTCGTCGCGGAGGGTGACGCCAGCGCGTATTACCTGGAACGGTGGCCGTAGGCCGCCGGGCTGAGCGCCGGTCGCATCCCGACCGTACACCCTGCCATCCCCGGCGCTGAAAAACCCGTTGAAAGGGTTCACCTCGCCTCAGAATCCCCTCGCCCGCCAGGTATGTAAACCAGGCCGACGAGGGGATTTTGGGGAGCGGCATCGAACAGCGCATGACCGGCGGGGTTGGCTCCCTGCTGGGCAGTCGTGTTTTGACCGGCCAGCCCGGGTTTGATAGTGTTGCCGAATTCAGGACACGTGGAGTTAGTGGAGCTGCACATCATGGTTTCGAAATCGTGTCTTTCCATGTTCGCCGTTCTGACGCTGATGGCTGTCCTGCCCCTGGGGTTCTTTCTCACCACCGTGAGCAGTGATGCATCGCCTTCTTCGCTCGTGTTCTCCGAGGAAACTACGTCACAGACGCCAACGCCGGTACAGCCTACGGCCTGTCCCCCCATCGAGTACAAAGTGGTTGCCAGTGTTGCGCCCGTAGTCAACGTGGGCGACACATTCGTCCTGCGCAGCTCATCGTCAGGTTTCGCGGGACTGGCCCAGACGCGCTTGTTCATAGAATACCGGCTGGCTTCTGTTCCTGAGCTAGAAGTAATTGATCCGCTGCCCATGATCGAAGTCCTCCCTAGTTCGACTGGCAGCAGTCTTGGGTCGGGAGAATTTGTCCTGCGCGCGCTTGCGCCGGGAACAATAAGCCTGCACACAGAAGTCTATGGTGATGCGTATTTCTACGGTGGCGGGTTCGGGTGTACTCCCGGCACGGAATTCAAATTGGTGCGTTCCGAACCAGTCCGCGTGTCGATTGAACCATAGCCACTGTCACGGGTGGAGAAGCCCCAATTCTATACCTGATCCGCCCGTGTAATCTCCCCTTCTCCTGCCTGGCGGGAGAAGGGGCCGGGGGATGCTTTCAGGGGTAGGTATTTAAGGGAACAAGGGAAAGTTAAGGGAAGTGAAAAAGGGGTGACGAACGGCGAGCCACTGAGTAGGATTGAGTTGTCAAAAAACAGTCCACTCAGGAGGGCCCCATGTCCAACCACCCCGAATCATTATCCCAATGGGCGAGCGAAGTGTCAAAACATCTGCCGCACCTCAGTCGGTGTCAGGCGATGGGGTTGGCGATGTATAGCTATGCGACGGTGATGTTGCGCTGTTGTGGGTTGAGCGTCGTGAGTACCTTTTTAGCCGAGTTACTGGAGCAGCCGCCGAATACGGTCCGTCAACGCTTGCGCGAAAAACTGTACGATGCGCCGGACAAACGCGGGCAGCAGCGCTGTGAGCTGGATGTGACGACGTGTTTCGCGCCGCTCTTGCGGTGGATTCTGGACTGGTGGGGCAGCGAGGAAAGGCGGCTAGCCTTAGCCTTGGATGCGACGAACCTGGGACAACGGTTCACGGTGTTGTGTATGAGTGTGGTGTATCGTGGGAGTGCACTACCCATCGCCTGGGTGGTGTTGCCCACCACTCAACGGGGTCAATGGATGCCCCATTTTAGACGCTTGTTGAGGTTGTTGCGGGGGGTCGTGCCAGCGGACTGGTGCGTGATTGTCTTGACGGATCGCGGGCTGTATTCCAAAGCGCTCTACCGCGCCATCCAACGCAACGGGTGGCATCCCGTCATGCGCATCAACGCCGAGGGGAACTTTCGCCCGACGGGCATGAGCCGGTATCGTCCCTTAGCCGACCTGTTGCCCCGGGCGGATACCCTGTGGTATGGAGCGGTCACCTGTTTTTCCACGCCATCCGCCCGGTTGAAGTGCACCTTGTTGGCGTATTGGCGTAAAAGCTGTGAAACGCCGTGGTTGGTGGTCACCGACCTCCCGCCCGCTGACAGCGACCCCTTATGGTATGGGATGCGCATGTGGATTGAACACGGGTTCAAAGATGACAAACGCGGTGGCTTTCGCTGGGAACAGACCAAAATGACCGACCCGGCTCGCGCCGCCCGCTTGTGGTTAGTGCTGGCTCTGGCTCATCTGTGGACGATGAGTGTGGGCGGAGAAGCGGAAATCGCCGCCCTCGATCTGCCGCTCCCCACTCTGGCCCCTCATTACCCTGCCACGACGGCGGCGCGTTCGCTCAGTTGTCTCAATCGCGGTTGGTTACGCATTGTCATCGCTCTGATCACCCACCGCCCTTTACCTTTTGGACATTTTTGGCCTGAACCCTGGCCCGCTTTACCTTTCAGCCGCTCTATCCTTGACCTCTTGATGCCCGGCGGTCATTATGTTTCATTAAAAACCTACCCTTGAAAGGCCGGGGGATGAGGGTTTCAAAACGATGCCCGAGCGAGCATTTCCGCTCGCCGTTTGGCTTATGCTCGTTTTTCGGCATATACTGTCAGATAGACATTTCACACGCGCACTAACCGCAGGCTCAGCAGTCTTCGGGCTGTGCGTTCTGTCCGTTTCTATTGGAACATAGAAGGAGTTGGTACGGCATGAAACGCCAGTTATCCGGTTCAATTCTTGTCATCAGCCTGTTAGTGATGATCGTGATTGTGGTGATGCTGCCACCGGGGACAGCGGGGGCGCTCCAGCCGCCAACGCCGACGCCCGCCCCACTCGGTGACTTCGTGATCCCGACTTCGACCCCCGCCAGCGCGTCGGGCGGCGGATTGGCGATCCCCACCGCGACACCGGCCAGCGGCGGCGGTGGCCTGGTCATCCCGACAGCCACGCCCAACAGCGCGGCTCCCGCCGGGCCGGGACTGCCACGCCAGGACGACGGCCAGCTCACTGCGCTGAATCTCCAACCGGGCGACGTGCCCGCCGATTTCGCTGCGAACCAGTCCATCGACTCGTTTTCGGCAGACGTGATGAGCAGCACCATCCGCGATGCCGGGTACGGCGACGTGGCCGATCTGTTTGACCAGATCGTGCAGACGTACGGCTGGCAGAACTCGGTCGGCGTCACGTATACGTCTTGCCAGCCCAGCGTGCCGATCAGCGAAATCTACAGCGAAGTCGGCCAGTTCGCCAGCCCTGACGCCGGTCGCGGCTTCTTCGAAGATGCGCAGGTAGCCACGTTCTTCGGCGACCTGGGTTATACGCTCCAACCTGCCGGCACGGTACACGGCTGGTCCGCCGTGCAGCCGCCCGACGCGGGCGTGTGTTTCGCCCAGGAGATCGAATACAGCCTGTTTTTTGAATACTGGGGGCTGTTCTTCACGATCTCGATGAAAGCGGACGCCAACACCGATCCGGGACTGGTCAACGGGTTGCTCGACCAGTTGGCCGTCGTGCTCGCGGCCAAAGCAGACGCGATCGCGCCCACGCCGTTCCCGTCCACGCCGGTTCCGGGTGGCCCCGGCCCGAATGTCCCCACGCCCAAGCCAACCCAGGCAGCGCTGATGCCCACGCCCAAGCCGACGCAGGCCGCCCCGCCCACCCAGGCCGCCGCCGCCACGACGCTGCAAGATATCCAGCGCGCCATGCCCACGCTGGCCGAGTCCGGGCTGCCCTCGCCGCCGTTCCAACGTAATACCCAGCTCAGCAGCATCCTGACGGCGCAGCAGATCGTGGACCAGCTTAACACCCTGGGATTTTCCCAGTTGGCGAACGTGACCGCGCAAGGTGCCCAACGCGACGGACTGGTAGGGCTGGTGGCGGAAGTGTGGGACACCGGCAATGACTGCCCGCAGACGATCGGCATCAGCCTGGAAGTGGACGTGAGCCTGTTTCAGACGTCGCAGGGCGCACTCACCAACCTGAACGATTCCGCCATCCAGCAGGCCTGGATCGGCTCAGGCATCATTTCCAACTTCCAGGCCAGCGGCAACGGCCTGCTGGCGACGGGCACGTTCAACCACAACTGCGGCGCGGTGGCGTATTATGAGAAACTCGTGCCGCACGGACGGTTCGTGGTCGCGGCGGCGGGCATCGTCTACGCCGACGCCAACGCGCAGGATATCGTCAACAGCATGGACGCCCTGGTCAATTTCACGATCCAAAAACTCGACCAGGCCGGGTTGCAGTGAGTCGCTGGCCGTGAATTGCCCGCGTAGGGGCGCAGCAAGCAGCGTCCTCTGCAAAACCCTGGGCGGCAGCGAATCGCCGGTTCGCCGCCGCCCAGGCCAGAAAGTCGCCCCAGATTTGAGATACACCCCTGCGGCGGCAGCCGCCGCAGGGTACTACAGCGTGCTTCGAAAAGTTGTGCCATAATGGGACCAGTGCTCAATATGCCAACACTCGCTCGACGTCAGCCGCTCGCTGCCCGACTCCCCTCACGCTGAGACGGGCGGGCTGCCCGCAACAGGAGGCTTTTTTATGACCACCGTTATCACGCTTTTGAATCCCCGGCGCGGCGCGAGCCTGCTGGTCGTCGTGCTGCTGGTCGTGGCCGTGATGGCCCCAACGGTACAGGCGGCACCGGCGGCACAAAGTGCGGCGGTGCTGCGCATCGGTTACCTGGGCGTCATGGAAACCGACACCGCCAACGGCGCGCAGCTTGCCATCGATCAGATCAATTCTGCCGGGGGGTTTACGGCAGCCGATGGCAACCAGTACCAGCTTGAGCTGGTGATGCTGGCCGCCCCGCCGACTGTCGATTCGCTGACGGCCAACGTGACGGCACTCACCGCGCAGAGCGTTGTCGCGCTGCTCGGCCCGGACAGCGACGCGGTCCTCTCGTCTGGAAATGTCACGATGCTGGTCAATACCGGCCTGCCGGTGCTCACACCGGCTACCGCCGATTCCCTGACCGACGGCGACACCGCCGACGTGATCTTTCGCACACGCGCGCCGGAACACGTCTACAGCGACGCGCTGGCCGCGACCATGCTGGACGACCTGGGCCTGACCTCGATTGCCCTCGTGCAGACCGACGTCGAATCCACCGAAGCACTGCTCGACTTCGAGTCCTTTTTGCAGGCGCGCGGCGTCGTCCCTGCGGCGAAAGTCCAACTCCCCGACGCGACCGGGTTGGCCGATCAGGCTATGTCGCTGATCGACCTGAATCCCGAAGCAGTCGCTATGTGGGGTCCGATGGCGGACGCGGCGATCTTGCTACGTATGCTGCGCGATGGCGGTTGGATCGGCCAGTTCGCCTACCGCCTGGCTGACGAAGCTGCTCGCGGCAATCGTTTGAAGGATACATTGGCCGACGGCGTGTTGGGCGTGAATTCGTGGTCGTATGCCTACCCCGGACAGGCGGCGCGCGTATTTCTGAACGACTACATCACGACCTTCGGGCGCGTGCCGGGGCCGCTGGCGGTCGCCGCCTACGACGCGATCTGGTATTTGCGCACGACCATGCGCGCCTTTGGCGTGGACGCTCAATCGATCCGCACCGGCCTGATCGGCGGCAGCCCGCAGGACCTGGTCGCGGGCACGCTGCGCCCGCAGGAATTCGGCAACGGAGACCTGATCCGCATGGCGATGGTCTACCGGCTGGGTCCCGGCGGCGGGCCAACCGTGATCGCGCAGTTTAACGAGGCGCAGAGCTTGTTGATCGAAGACGCTGGGGATTAACAACCAGCAGACAGCCGCACTTCGCCTGCCGGCGTATCATGCACAGACCGCGAAGTCGGGCCAGGACAAACCCGTTTGCCTTGTCGATCCGCACATGGACCGCTCACGCTTGAGCGCCCCTGCACATTCGCCTCACCCCCCGGCCAGTTCACCACCGGGGGGTGCTGTTTTTCCGCACGCGCGGCGGCGGGACTCGCCCCCCGCCAGGGTGCATTCCAGATTCGGGGCAGAGTTTGTTCTGGTAGGGGCGCTGCTTGCCGTGCCCGCCTCAAAAACCTGGGAAGAGGCGAACCTGCGGTTCGAGGCGCTGTCCCTACAAAAATCGGAAACCGTCGCTCAAATCGAATAATCGCCCCAGATTTGAAGCACATCTCCCCGCCACACCTGCTAGCGGCAAGTCGGCGGCTGTGCTATAAAGCGTGCAGGTGGATGTCGCACGTGTCAGGGAGGGAAAAAACCGTTACTATGCTCTCGTATGCCTGGGAAAACTTCATAGCCGTCGCGCAAGGCACCGAGCCGGACGAAGTGCCGGTCGCGTTATTGGTGGATTGTTCGTTCATTTCCAGCGCGTATGGCATGAACACGCTGGATTTTTTCATGTACCCGAACCAGTGGCTGAATGCGTACCTGACCCTGATGGCGCGCTTTCCCGACGTGGTTTTCCTGCCGGGGCTGTGGGTCGAATACGGCGTGGCAGCCGAGGCCAGCGCGTTTGGCACGCCGGTCTTGTGGCGGCAGGACGAAGCACCCGCGCTGCGCCCGCTCACGCTGCCGCTGGAAGCATGGGGCAGCCTGCGGCGGCCCGATCCGTACTCCGACGGGCTGATGGCCATGATCCTGCGCCGCTATTGGAACCTGGAACACAACGGCGAACTGCCGGAGCCGCACCGCATTCACGTCGTGGCAGCGCGCGGCCCCTTTTCCATCGCCGCGCACGTCCTGGGAGCCAGCGCGTTTATGCGCGCCGTCGAAGACGAGCCGGACTCGACACGTGCCGTGCTGGACGTGCTGGAAATCACGACCGAGACGACCATCCGCTTCCTACAGGCTCAGCTCGGCTGCTTGCGCGAGCCGATCGGCATCATGCTGATGGACGACACGTCCGGCATGTTAGCGCGGGACGTGTTCAACCGGCTGGCGCGCCCGTTTTTGCGCCGCATCTTCGACAGCTTCGACGGCCTGGTCCGCATTTATCACAACAACACGCCGTGCCGCCACCTCCTGCCGCTGCTGCCCACCCTGAACTTTGAGGTCTTCCACACCAGCCACCAGATGAACCTGGCCGAGGTCAAGGCCGCGCTGGGGCCGCGTAAAGCGGTGATGGGCAACCTGCCGCCGCTGGCCGTGATGGCGCATGGCACGCCCGCGCAGGTGACCTCCGCCGCCGGGCAGGTCATCCTGGAATGCGCGCGCGGCGGCGGGCTGATCCTGTCGGCGGGCGGCACCCTGCACGCGGATACCTCCGCCGACAACATCGACGCGCTGGTCAACGCGTCCCGGCTGTAGGCCCCACACGCGGCCCGCCGCCAGGGCGCGATCGCCCGCCGCCTGGGCTTGAAGAAGTGCCAGATTGATCATTCGGATACTTGATAATATAATGTTAGTATGTTTCTGTTTTAAATGGGGATAATAAAAACGATGGATCAGGTAGATTGGGAGGAGTTCAGTCAGAAAGTTATCGAAAATCTTCTGCTTCAGTGGATCCTGCCGGAAATAGGGAGACGCAGCGAGAAGAACAAAATCGAAACCCCATTGGTGTTGCGTGCGGCACAGATTGTTTTCTATCCGGATGATAGGCCGCTAGAGATTCGGATCAATGAGGAAGTGCGAGCACAGGCCGTTCCGAAATTCAAGCCTGGGGTCGAGAAACGCGAAGGTGAATTGGTTTACGAGCATGAACTAGAAGGACTGGTAGACCTAAGGCTGACCGATGAAGACGACCCGAACTGTGCTCATGTGACCTCGCTGCTGATCAATATGGTATGGCATCTTCAATTCGATTTTCGGTACAACAAACCTTTAGCCCAAAAACACGTTGAGTTAGCTCAGAATTTCCTAACCGTCGCGGAATTTGCCTTAAGTCAGGGACTTTGGCGACCATTTGTAGATACTCTTTATAGTGCCGCAGAGCTTACAGTCAAAGCACAACTCCTGATCATGCCAGACCCGCGAATCTTAAAGTCCAAGAGACACGCATTCGTTCAGGCACAATTCAACCGTTTTGCCAATCAAGGAAATATTGAGACCTCGCAGAAAAACGCCTTCAACGATCTATCTCAAAGCAGGCCGAAAGCTAGATATGCTACTGAGGATTTCTCCATAACTGCTGAGGAAGCTCAAGACCTACTCGACAGTATCAGGCAATTACTAACAGAAACTTCTCAAAGAATCGCAAGGTGAACAGATACAAGAATCGGCTAAGATTAATGGCTGATTTGCTGCATTAAAACCTAGCTAATATGAGCGGCGAAGCATAGCACCTCACCGCCTCAAATCACGAACGTCACACCTCCAGCGCGCCCGCCTTCGCCACGTTTCCCAGCCACGCGGCGCTCGGTTTGGGCAAACGCTGCTGGGTCGCGCGGTTGACGGCGATCAGGCCGAACTTGGGACCGTAACCGCTCGTCCACTCGAAGTTATCAAAACACGACCAGTAAAAATAGCCGCGCACGTCGATCCCGTCCGACAGGCAGTTGTGAACGCTCCGCAGCGCCCGGCGCACGAACTCGATCCGGCGCGTCTCGACGTCTTCCGACAGGCCGTTTTCGGTGACCACGACCGGCAGCCCGGTGCGCTGCGCGGCATACCGGATCGTGCCCTCCAGCGCTTCCGGCCAGAATTCGTAGCCCATCTGCGTCAGGTCGACGCCTTCCTCCGGCGGCAGCAGACCGTCCGGCCCGAAGCGTATGCGGCTGTACGTCTGCACGCCGATGAAATCGTTGTCGCGCACCACGTCCAGGAACACGTCATCGACCGCCGCCCGCGCCCGGTCGCGCACGGCTTCGCCGCCCGGCACGGCCTGCATATCCATCATCGCCAGCGTCAGGCCGACCGGGAAATCACCCGGCCCGGCTTTGATCGCGTCGAATGCCAGCCGGTGCGCCTTGATCAACGTATCGCGCGCCGGCTGCTGGCGGCAGTGCGGGAAGGCGTTGAAGACGCTGCCCTCAGCACCGACCGCCTTCGACGCGGCGGCCCGCCACGCCGCGTTGCCGAGTACGTCATCGGGCGGCACCCAGCCCATGTACTGGATCAGCAGCCCGACGTTCGGCTCGTTCATGGTGCACACCGCCCCGATCAGGTCACCCAGGTGCGCGGTGACACGCTCCGCGTACCGCGCGAACAGCGGCGCGTTATCGAGCACTTCCCAGCCGCCGCGCGCCGCGAACCAGCGCGGCGACGTGAAATGGTGGTACGTGACGACCGGCGTCAGGCCGTGCGCGTGACACGTTTCGAGCATCCGCCGGTAATGGTCCAGCGCCGCCATCGAAAACTCGCCCTCTTCCGGCTCGATGCGCGCCCACTCGACCGAAAACCGGTACGCGGTGAAGCCCAACTCGGCCAGCATGGCGATGTCCGACGGGTAGCGGTGGTAATGATCGCAGGCATCGCCGGACGGTTCGACGAACGGCGAGCCGGGCGTATGCTCCAACACCCAGTAGTCGCTGTTGACGTTCCCGCCTTCGATCTGGTGCGCCGCGCCCGCCGTTCCCCACCAAAATCCATCAGGAAATACCAATGAATCAGCCATTCTCAAAAATCCTTTCGTCGTACCGCACAAAAGACAATCGCCTACCTGCCATTATGGCCCAGTCCGCGCAGAAACGATAGGTCCTGCCCCGAATCCCAGGCGGGCGTGTATATGATCTTCATAAGAAGCGTTGCGACTGGCGGCTGTGTTCTGCCATGATCTGCACAATACCGCACGTCACACGAAAGAGGAGCGTATGTCCAGCAATAACGGCACGATGAACGGCAAAGTATGCCTGGTGACCGGGGCGACCGACGGCATCGGTCAGGTGACGGCGCGCGAACTGGCCGCCGCCGGTGCTGAGGTCGTGATCGTGGGCCGCAGCCAGGAAAAAAGCGAGCGCACCGTCGCGGAAATCAAGCAGCAGACCGGTAACGACCACATCGAGTACCTGCTGGCCAACCTGTCCTCGTTGCAGCAGGTACGCGACCTTGCCGCCGCGTTTCTGCGCGATCACGACCGCCTGGACGTGCTGGTCAACAACGCGGGCGCGATCTTCCTGTCGCGGCGCGAAACCGTCGACAGCCTGGAAATGACGTTCGCGCTCAATCATCTCGCCTATTTTCTGCTGACCAACCTGCTGCTCGACGTGCTGAAAGCCAGCGCCCCGGCGCGCATCGTCAATGTGTCATCCGGCGCGCACTATCGCGGCCACGTCAATTTTGACGATCTCCAGCACGCGCAGCACTACAGCGGGTTCCAGGTGTACAGCGACTCCAAGCTGATGAACGTCATGTTCACTTACGAGCTGGCGCGCCGCCTGGAAGGGACCGGCGTCACCGCGAACACGCTGCATCCCGGCCTGGTGGCCACTAATTTCCTGGCGAATAACTGGGGCGTCGGCGGTAAGATCGTCCGCCGCCTGCTCGATCTCGTGTCGATCAGCGCCGAAAAAGGCGCGCAGACCTCGATCTACCTGGCGTCGTCGCCGGACGTCGAAGGCACGACCGGCACGTATTTTGAGAAGAAAAAACCGGTCAGGTCGGCGGAGCAGTCCTACGATCAGGACGCACAGCGCCGCCTGTGGGACATCAGCGCTGAGATCACGCATTTGCAGCCCGTGCTATAAAGGGAGAAAACGGACTATGGCACAATCGATGAATGGTAAAGTATGCCTGGTGACCGGGGCGACCGACGGCATCGGCAGGGTGACGGCGCGCGAACTGGCCGCCGCCGGTGCGGCGGTGATCGTCGTGGGCCGCAGCCAGGAAAAAAGCGAGCGCACCGTCGCAGATATCAAGCAGCAGACCGGCAACGACCACGTCGAATACCTGCTGGCCGACCTGTCCTCGTTGCAGCAGGTGCGCGACCTCGCCGCCGCGTTTTTGCGCGGTCATGACCGGCTGCATGTGCTGGTCAACAACGCGGGTGCGATGTTCACCGACCGGCGCGAAACCGTCGACGGGCTGGAACTGACGTTCGCGCTGAATCATCTGGCCAATTTCCTGCTGACCAACCTGCTGCTCGACGTGCTGAAAGCCAGCGCCCCGGCGCGCATCGTCAACGTTGCCTCGACGTACCAGCACCCACTCGATCTGGACGACCTGCAAAACACGCGTGATTTCAACGGCTGGGACGCCTACGGCCAGTCCAAGCTGGCGAACATCCTGTTCACCTTTGAGCTGGCGCGGCGCTTGGAAGGGACCGACGTCACGGCCAACGCGCTGAATCCGGGCTTCGTGAATTCGAACTTCCAGCGGGCCGCCGGGCTGAGTATGCGCGGCCACCTGACGCCGGAACAGGGCGCTGAGACATCCCTCTATCTCGCCACGTCGCCGGAAGTGGCCAGCGTGTCCGGCCAGTATTTCGACCGCAAACGCGCCACGCGCGCCGACGCCCAGGCGTATGACGAATCGGTGCAGCGCCGCCTGTGGCAGATCAGCGCAGAATTGACCGGGCTGGCGTAGATCGCGCCAGGACGACCAATCAGTGGGATTTTTCATATTTATTGATATAAAATCTTTTTAAACACGCATTGCGGCGCGCCGTGCCCCACCCGACTGGTCGCCTCCGCCTGAACGAGGGTTGGTCAGAAATGCGCGAGCGGGACCCCACGCCTCAACTAGATCGTCCGGGTAGTGACTTGGCCTGAGAGGCGTATGGGAGAAAAAGATGATACTCGTAGTTGGAGCAACCGGGTCGCTGGGCAGCGCGATTTGCCGCCGCCTGGCGGCCAAAGGCAAACCGGTAGGTGCGCTGGTGCGCAGCTCGTCCGATCCCGCCAAAGTGGACAGCCTGACGAAACTCGGCGCGACGATCGTTCGGGGCGACCTGACCGACCGGGCCTCGTTGGATGCGGCGTGCAGAGGCGTTACAACCGTCATTTCGACGGCCAGCACGTCGTATTCTGCCAAACCTGATGTTCTGGGCGTCGATCACGCGGGGCAGATCAGCCTGGTCGATGCGGCAGCGGCAGCGGGTGTTTCTCACTTCATTTACATCTCGTTTTCGGGCAGTTTCACGACCGACTCGCCGTTGATCAACGCGAAACGCGCGGTCGAGCAGCGCCTGAAACAGAGCGGGATGACCTATACCATCGTGCGTTCGAGCTTTTTTATGGAAGCCATGTTTAGCCCGACCGCCGGGTTTGATTATCCCAACGCGAAAGCTACGATCTTCGGGGCGGGAGCGAACAAGATCAGTTGGATTTCGATTCCCGATGTGGCGCAGTTCGCCGCCGAAGCGGTAGATAACCCCGCCGCGCGGAACGCCACGCTTGAGATCGGCGGCCCTGAGGCGTTGAGTCCCCTGGAAGTCGTGACGATCTTCGAGGCCGCGCTGGGCAAACCGTTCGAGGTTCAGCACGTGCCGGAGGAAGTGATGCAGATGCAGCGGCAGCAGGCCACCGACCCGTTGCAGCAGGGCTTCGCCGGGATGATGCTTGAGTACGCCAAAGGTAATGTCGTCGATATGAACGGGATGTTACAGACCTTTCCCGTGAAACTCACGTCCGTTCAAGAATACGCCCGGCGCGCCGCGAGCGCGGCTTCGTAGAGGATCGGGGAGGACGACGTGACAACAGCAGCCCAGAACCGGGCCAACATCATCCATTTGTACGAAGAAACGAACGAGGGCCACATCGACGCACTGCGGGACATGCTGGCCGATGATTTTGTGAGTTACGGGGGGGCGGGCTTTCAGGACCTTCACGGCCCGGAGGCGTTCATCCAGTTATACCGCACGTTCGTGACGGCCTTCCCGGACCTCCGCTTTGAAGTGCTGAATCTGGTGTGCGAAGACAACTGGGCCGCCGTGCGCGGCCTGAAAACCGGCACGCACCTGGGTAACTTCCTGGGCATGGTGCCGCCGACCGGGGTCAAAGTGGAATGGACCGGGACGGCCATTTTTCGCATCAACAACGACGGTAAGATCGTGGAGCGCTGGCAAGACCTGGACAACCTGAGCCTGTTCCAGCAGTTAGGCGTCATCCCGAAATTCCAATCGGCGGGCGGCTGACACAGCCTGACCGGTAGATAGCTAAAGATTACGTCGGTATCCATCCGTAAATTCGTTTTGGTAGGGACGCTGCTTGCCGCGCCCAGGAATTTACGGACAGGTTATTCGATCAATGAGCAAGGAGTAACACAAGTGGCAGTGCAAGAAGCAGTCGCAGTCAAAGAGTACGACCTCTACATCAACGGCGAATGGGTGCCGTCGGAGAGCGGGCAGTGGTTCGACACCCGCAACCCGACGACTGGCGAGGTGCTGGCCCGCTTCCCGAAGGGCACGCGTAATGACGTGATCCGCGCCATCGACGCCGCCGAAGCCGCCTACCCTGCCTGGAGGAAGACTCCGCCGCCCAAGCGCGGCCTGATCCTGCTGCGGGCGGCGCAGATCATGCGCGAGCGCAAAGACGAGCTGGGAGCACTCGTCACCCAGGAAATGGGCAAGGTCATCGCGGAAGGCAAAGGCGACGTGCAGGAAGCAATCGACTTCCTCGAATACATCGCGGGCGAAGGCCGCCGCCTGCTGGGCGAAACGACGCCGTCCGAACTGCCGAACAAGTTCTGCATGACGGTGCGCCAGCCGCTGGGCGTCGTCGGCTGTATCACGCCCTGGAACTTCCCGACCGCGATCCCGATCTGGAAGATCGGCGCGGCGC
>CAYMTN010000092.1:0-19221 GCA_964393335.1 uncultured Anaerolineaceae bacterium | reverse complement strand
CGCACGATCTGGCCGAAGGCGAGGATATGCGCCGCCGCATGGCTGCCGACATCGCCCACGAGCTGCGTACTCCGGTCAGCGTGCTGCGCGGGCACCTGGAAGCGATGTTGGACGGCGTGTTTCCGCTGGATGCCGAACATCTCGCGGTGGCCTATGATCGCACGATTCACATGTCCCGGCTGGTCGATGATCTGCGCCTGCTCACGCGGGCCGAAGCCGGTCAGCTCCCCCTGGAACGGGTCCCGGTTGCGCCGGGGGACCTGGCACAGCGGGCCATCGAGAGTTTTACGCCGCTGGCGCTCGACCAATCGATCACGCTGGCGCACGACATCGCGCCGGACCTGCCGCCGGTCAGCGTGGACGTGGATCGTATGCAGCAGGTATTTGGGAACCTGCTCACCAATGCGCTGCGCCACACGCCACCGGAAGGTCGCATCGCGCTGCGTGTTATGCGGCGCGGGGATGCTGTGCGGTTTTCGATCAGCAACACCGGCCAGGGCCTTGCACCAGAGCAGGCCGCGCACGTCTTCACCCCATTCTGGCGCGCGGAAGATGCCCGCGAACGCGACCGGGGCGGCAGCGGCCTGGGACTTGCCATCACGCGGCAGCTTTTGGCGCTGCATGGCGGGCGTATCTGGGTCGAGAGCGAACCGGAACAAACGGTTTTTGTGTTCGAACTGCCGGTTCACACCTAACCACCCGCTGCTGGAATCCCGGCGCAAACCGCCCAGCCTGGCGCGATATTCGGGCTACATTTTGACGACCAGCCGGTGCCGGCGATCAAACACGTCTGCGCAGAAGTGTAACGCGCCGTTAGTCGAGCCGCATCGCCCGGTACGGAGCCAGCCAGAACGGCGGCAGGTAGGCCGGGATGTTCGAAAACGGCAGCACCTCAGGCTTGAGTTGGATGCCGATCACGTCCTGGATGAAGGCGCGGCGCGCTTCGATGCGGTTCCATGCTTCTGGATAGTGGGCGGCGAACGCGGCGCGCAGGTCCGGCCCGGCCAGCGCGATACCTTCTTCGATGTTGGACGTGAAATAGGGCGTGCCGGTGGCGGGAATCACGTCTACCTGGATCGCCATGCCGGACTGCAACACCTCGGCTGACCCGGCGTAAATGGGCGAGTTCACCCATTCGTCGAGGTGAATCAGGTGGCCGGGATTCAGGCCGACGCCAAAGAAGGGACTCCCGATCCGGTCGTGGATGACGCGGTGCAATTCACCGCCGGTCACGCCAATGCCGATCGTTTCGTACCAGGCGGCAATCGCTTCGAAGTATGGTGCGACGAGTTTCTCCACGTAGTCTTGAATGCCGTCCGGCAGCTCACGCGCCGAGGCGACCATGAACCCGGCGCGGCAGGTCAGCGCGCCCCATACCCCAAACGCGGTTGTGACCGGCTCGCCATGCCGGATGCGCCGCATCGACGGGCTGGGCAGCCCCATGAAGGCGCGCTCGCCCGCCGACAGCATCAGGTGGCAGGACAGCGGCAGCCCGTTGAGGCGCATCAGTTCCACTGCCTGAAATTCGGACATGCCCGGTTTGACGCCGAACACCACTTGCCGGACGCTTTGAGACGTGATCGTCGCCGCAAACTCAAAACGTGCCAGTTGTTCGACCTCATTGATCGCCCGCAGCCCGCCGGATGAATCCATGAACAGTGCGTTCGCGTTTTGCACGCGGGTGGCATCCCCAGCCAACCCGCGCAGTACGTCCACGATATACGCGGGAATCTCCAACCAGGTATCCGGCGTGTCGGTTGCCTGGCGGCTGAAGTATTTCCAGCCCGCCACGCCGACCGTTGTCCCCAGCCTGACGCCGCCACCCTGCAAAATATCGGCCAGGCGGCGGCTCCGGCTGCGATCCTGGCCGAGCAGGCTGAAACTTTGGAACAGTACCGGCTCAAATTCGTCTCTGATCGGGCTGATATCCAGGTAACCCATACCTTCGTTGCCTACCATCAACAGCGGCTTGTGCGTCGTCGTCAGGTCGATCACCAGCAGCGCTTCTTCGAAACGGGGATCGTAGCCGGTGAGATAGGCCAGGTTGGCGCTGTGTTCCCGGTCGGCATACACGACCAAGGTATCATATCCGGCGGCCACCACCCGGCTGCGGAGTCGCTGCAACCTGTCGCGGTAACACGCGGCAGAGATCGCCGGCTCGGTGGCCGGTGATCCGAATTCTGGCAGGTCTATGGCGGTTAACACGGCATGCGAGCGAGTCATGGGTGCAGTCCTTTTCGTGATCACGGTGACATATGCCAGCATTATAGTCCAGGTCGCTCGTGGCGACCGGCAACGCGAGCAAATTGGCCATGCTGAAAACAAAAGTCCTACAATCCAATCAGGGACAAAACTGCACACGAAGAGACACATGGGTACGAGTCACACAGACCTTGCCGGGTAAACGGCTTCGTCCGTGTCATTCCGGCGGCCAAATTCAACCTGTCGAGCCGTACCCTGGTGGCTCTCATAGAAAGACCAGGTTAAACAACCGGGCCGGATGCAAGTCCGTCACTCAGAGTAAAAGGAGCAACACATGAAAGCCCTTGCGTTAACGCCGGGTACCACGAATGTACGGCTGGTTGACCGGCCAGAACCTACGATCACGACCAGCGATCAGATCAAACTGCGCGTGATCGCCGTTGGCATCTGCGGGACTGATCGTGAGGAAGTCTCCGGCGGGCGGGCCGATGCGCCGCCCGGTCATGACGAGTTGATCATCGGCCACGAGATGTTCGGGCAAGTGGTCGAGGTTGGATCGGCGGTCCAGGCCTTCAAACCGGGTGATTATGCAGCCTTTACCGTGCGCCGGGGATGCGGACACTGCCCGGCCTGTTTGATCAACCGCAGCGATATGTGTTACACAGGCGATTACACCGAGCGCGGCATCAAGCAGCACGACGGCTACCAGACCGAATACGTGGTCGATACGGCGCAGTATGCCGTGAAGGTGCCCGCTGAGATGGCCTCAATCGGCGTGCTCAGCGAACCCATGTCCGTAACCGAAAAAGCGATTGACGAGGTGCTGCGCATCCAAACAGCCCGGCTGCCCGACGAGCATGACCCGGAGCACTGGCTTGAGGGCAAACAGGTACTGGTGGCGGGACTAGGCGCTATTGGCCTGCTGGCATCATTCGCGCTGCGCCTGCGCGGGGCAAAAGTCCTGGGTCTGGACATTGTCGAACCTGACTCGATCCGCCCGACGATCCTGCGCGAGATCGGCGGCCAGTATGTCGATGGGCGCGACGCCAAGCCGGATACCCTGGACGATACATTCGGGGATATCGATCTCATCCTGGAAGCAACCGGCGTCGCCAACCTGGAGTTTGACCTGCTGGCCGCGCTGGGCACCAACGGCATTTACGTCTTGACGGGCATCCCTGGCGGTGACCGCCCACTGAAGATCGATGGTCCCGCCTTGATGCGCCGCCTGGTGCTGCGGAATCAGGTCATGGTTGGCAGCGTCAATGCCAGTCGCAAACACTTCGAGATGGCGGTTCAAGACCTCAACAGCGCGCGGCAGACGTGGGGCAGCGCAATCCAGCGCGTGATCACCGATCGTTACCCGTATACGGACTATTCTGAGGCCCTGTCACACCATTCATCCGATGAGATCAAAACGATCCTGGAATGGAGCAAGCCATAAGCTAACTACCGGGTGAAAATGCCGTGCGGATCGTGTTCGAAGTGGTACAGTTTGGCGACCTCGATCTCGATCCGGTTCAGCCAGGTGATGCGGTATACGACGACACCCAGCCCCATGCCGATCATGGGGCCGATCCAGTAAACCCACCAATCCCGCCACGCCCCGGAGATCACCGCCGGGCCGAGGCTGCGTGCCGGGTTGGTGCTGGTCCCGGATATGGGCGCTTCCAGAAAGACCATCACGGCATATAACACGGGGAACAACGCAGGCGTAAAGGCGCGTAAGCGCCGGTGGCCGATGAACAAAAACAGCCCGACGATGAGAGCAAACGTGGTCACCATCTCGCCCAACACCGCCCCGCCTGCCCCGGCTGAATGGCCGGGCAGAGTGGCCCCAAAATCGATGCTGCGCCCCATCGATCCCCAGGCCAGCAAGGGCAGCGCCCCGGCCACCGCGCCCGCCAACTGGGCCGCGACATAACCCAGCGCGTGACGCCTCTTCAGTTTGCCCATTAGCCAGAAACTGATGGTAACAACCGGGTTGATGTGCGCCCCGCTGTGCTTGCCAACCGGCGAGATCGCAATCAGCGCACCCGTCGTGCCAAACAGAAACCCGGTGATCAGACGCCGGACGCCTGCGTCTGGCAGCATGTCCAGCACAAGGCTGCCGCGCCCAAAATCCAGAATCACGAGCGACAGCCCTATGCCAACCAAAACTGCCGTTCCGATAAATTCAGCCAGGTATACACCCCAGATTGGGCTGGCAGCCTGGGAGGATGTAGGCGTTTCAGGCATTGTTGGTGGCCTCTTGCATGGGTAACACAATATCGTCTGCCTGGATTCTAGCACGCTCACCGGCCAGTTGTGGAAGCCCGCGTGATTTGTCATAAAATCTTCATAGTCTCGTCAACAAGCTGTTACATCAACTTCAACGGCTCGTCATAGTCACCGCCTATAGTCTGATCAATGCAATGGAACAACAACCGTTGTTCATCGCTGGTGTGAACGCCAAAGGAGGTGACGGTTAGCATGGCTATCAGTGGCAGCAGTCCGGTCGTTTTGCTAGCTATCCTGGGCGGGATCATCACACTCGGCATTGCCGTGTTGGGCATCTTGTTTCCGCACGCTCACAATGAACCGCCGGAACAGGATGCCAGTGACGAAGCCGATGAGCCATTCCACAGGTAACGCAGCATAATCCGTCTGAGCATCAGGTGTGGAGGGAGACAAAATCATGGACATACCAATCAACGTTGACGTGTTGTGCGGGGAACATGAAAGTGGGCGCTCGACGTACATCATACTGAGCCCCAAAACCCGTGAAATAACGCATATCGTGGTGCGCGAAAAAGCCTTCCCGCACGCGGAGCGACTGGTCCCGGTGCACATGGTGGCCGAAAGCACGCCGACCTTCATCCGCCTGCGATGCAGCGAGGAAGAACTGGCACAGCAGGAGCGTTTCATCCAAACAGAGTTCCTAGAGGTGGACGAATCGCTTTCGGCTGGCAGCCCGATCCTGATGTGGCCGTATGCCTATCCCGCGATGGATATGGTCCCCCTGGAACACGAACAAATCCCGGCGGGTGAACTGGCCATCCGGCGCGGCACGCCGGTCGAAGCGTCAGATGGCCGGGTCGGGCGCGTCGATGAATTTCTGGTTAACCCGAAAAGTGACCATATCACGCACCTGGTCATGCGGGAAGGGCACCTGTGGGGTCAAAAAGACGTGACGATCCCTGTTTCGGAGATTGATCGCATCGAAGAGGATGCTGTTTATCTCAAGCTGAACAAAAAGGAAATCGCAGCGCTGCCTACCGTTCCAATGAAGCACGCGTAAACGTACTCTCCCGCCGGTTGTGCAGTCAGAGGAGTAATCTCATGGACATCAAATTTCACGCACGGATTCGAGATGGCGGGATCGTCTGCACCAGCCCTGCCGGGTTGGATGTCGCGGCGCGCCATTCTGCCCGGCAGCCTTTCCCAATTGTCGTCCTGGACCTCACGACGCCGGACGGAACGCAGCCCGACGAACTGGCACGGCTGGTCAACGTGACACATGTCCATCACCGCTCCCCCAGTTTCTTAAGGTAGGTCAACGATGAGTAAACAGGCCCCCGGAAAGCCCGGCATTTCGGCCCGGTGGACATCCAGCGCCAAGAGCGGTGTAGGAACCGCTACCAGTGGCCAGAGCCGGCTCTGGTTCACACTCTCGCACGGGATCATCAACGAGGTGTACTATCCGCGTATTGACCAGGCCAACACCCGCGATCTGGGTTTCCTGGTGGCCGATGGCGCGGATTATTTCTCGGAGGAAAAACGGGATGCCACGCACGCGATCAAGCCGTTGGCGGATGGCGTCCCCGGCTACCAACTCACCAACACCAGCCTGGACAAACGCTACCGGATTCGCAAAACCGTGATCTCGGACCCTAACCGGGATGTTCTGCTACAACACGTCACATTCGAGGCGCTTCAAGGAGACGATCTGAGTCTCTACGTATTGTTATCGCCTCACATATCGAATGAGGGTAACGGCAACACGGGTTGGACCGGTGATTACAAGGGATTACCCATGCTGTTCGCCCAACGCGGTGATTCGGTGTTGGCGTTGGCGTGCTCAGTCCCGTTTAAAGGCATGAGCTGCGGGTATGTCGGCGAGAGTGACGGCTGGCAGGACATCAGCCAGCACCACCGCATGACGTGGTTCTACGACTCTGCCGACGAGGGCAATATCGCGCTGACGGCTGAGATCGACCTGGCCGCATCTCAAGGTGACTTTGTGATCGCCCTGGCGTTTGGACTCACGGCAGCCGAAGCCGGGCACCGCGCGTTGGCTTCTTTGATGCAGAATTTTGAGCGCATCCAGGAGCGTTATGTGCGGGGCTGGCTGGAATATCAAGACCGCTGCACGGACCTGGAACGCCCCAACAAAACCGGCTTCAATTTGTACCGGATCAGCACGGCGGTGCTGAAAACCCACGAAGCAAAACGGTTTCCGGGTGGCATGATCGCCAGCCTGTCGATTCCCTGGGGAGCGGCCAAAGGTGATGCAGACATGGGCGGTTATCACCTGGTCTGGCCCCGCGATCTGGTCGAGAGCGCCGGGGGCTTGCTGGCGGCGGGCGACGTGGACAACGCCGCGAACACACTGGTCTACCTGATGGCGACGCAGGACCCTGACGGGCATTGGCCGCAGAACATGTGGCTGGATGGCAGCCCGTACTGGCAGGGCATCCAGATGGATGAAACTGCTTTTCCGATCCTGCTGGCAGACGCCATGCGCCGCCTTCATGCGCTGGATAGGCTGAGCGTGTGGCCGATGGTACAGCGTGCAGCAGGTTTTTTGGTGCGCAACGGCCCGGTCACCGGGCAGGATCGGTGGGAAGAGGATGGTGGTTATTCGCCGTTCACGCTGGCGGTTGAGATCGCCGGACTGCTGGCGGCGGCTGATTTTGCCGACGAGGCAAACCAACCCGACATCGCCCGGTACGTGCGCCAGACAGCCGATACGTGGAACGCCCAACTTGAACGGTGGACGTATGTCACGGGCACGGACCTGGCGCAGCAAGTTGGCGTTGAAGGGTATTACGTGCGCATCGCCCCGGCAGAAATGGCGGACGCCGCCTCGCCGGTTGACGGGTTCGTGCCGATCAAAAACCGGCCTCCCGATGAAAGTTCAGCGCCGCTGACCCACATCGTCAGTCCCGACGCCCTGGCCCTAGTGCGCTTCGGCCTGCGTGCGCCGGATGATCCTCGCATCGTGAATACCGTGAAGGTCGTCGACGCGCTGCTAAAAACAGAGACGCAAACCGGCCCCGTATGGCACCGCTACAACCAGGATGGTTACGGCGAGCACGACGATGGCAGTCCGTTTGACGGCACCGGCACCGGGCGCGGCTGGCCGTTGTTGGCGGGCGAACGGGGACATTACGAGCTGGCCAGGGGCAACGCCGACGAAGCTGAACGGTTGCTGAAGATCATGTCCGCCCAAACCAGCCCCGGCGGGTTTTTGCCTGAACAGGTATGGGATTCGGACGACATCCCGGCACAAGAGTTGTTCAATGGCAAACCGAGCGGCTCAGCGATGCCGCTGGTGTGGGCGCATGCCGAATACATCAAACTGCTGCGCTCGCTGCGTGATGGGCACGTGTTTGATATGCCACCGCAGCCCGTCGAGCGCTATCAGGAAAACGACACGTCATCCCCCTATGCGATCTGGCGTTTTAATCACAAAGTTCACCGCATCATGGCAGGCGATATCCTGCGCCTGGAAGTGCTGGCCCCGGCCACCGTCCGCTGGAGCAGTGACGGCTGGCAGACATCACACGAACTGCCCACCACCGACACGTCCCTCGGCGTTTGTTCTGCCGATTTGCCATCCGATGAGTTACGTGCCGGCACCGATATCGTCTTCACGTTTCTCTGGAAAGATGATCAACGCTGGCAGGGTGAGGACTTCGTGGTCACCGTGCAAGACCAGACCTGATCGTTTTGAGCAAAAGAAAGGAGCCGTACCATGTTATCACCCGAATTGCTGCCCACTGTGCCGCATATCACGTTTGGTATTTTCAATCTTGCGATTCCCAACATCATCGCGTGGCTCACCGTAATCGTGATCTTTGTCGCTGCCGTGTGGGTACGTCTTCCCAAGTTCCTTGAACCAAAATCATAACCCGGATATGGAGGTATTTCCCATGAATCTCACGCGCAAGGCACAAGACCTGGCCAAGAACAACTTCACGCTCGAAGATGTTCTGCCAACGCGGATGCCAGCCTACGTCAACTCGACGGTTTATCTCTTTGGCGTATCGGCCCTGTCGGCCCTGGTGCTGCTGATCCTGACGGGGATTGTGATGGCGATATTCGGCCCCGACTGGTATCACGGCTCTGGAATCGGCCATTTTGTGAACTCGCTGCATTTTTGGAGTGTGCAAATCTTGTTTGGGGCGATCCTATTGCACATGACTACTAAGTTCTTCATGGCTGCGTGGCGTGATGGCCGCTGGAAGACATGGATGATCGGTGCCCTGACATTCGGAGTTGCGGTCTTTACCGGATTGACGGGGTTTCTGGCACAGACCAACTGGGACTCACAGTGGATCGCGGTGCAGGCCAAAGACGCCATGAATGCGCTTGGTGTAGGGGCTTTCTTCAACACGATGAATACCGGGCAAGTGCTCACCCTGCATGTCACGGTGCTGCCCCTGGCGGTAATGGTACTGGTCGGTCTGCATCTCGTATTGATCCGGCGCGACAGCCCGGTGAAGCCTATTGAAGTGGAGGCAGACGATGAGCAAACGGACTGACGATTACCTGCGCGGCGTTCCGATGAAACCGTACGATCTGCTGCGCGAGGGTTTGGTCGTGTTTGGCATTATTGGCACGATAGTCGTTGTGTTGGCGGTTATCTTCAGTTCTCCCGATTATCCAACGGTGCGCAGTGAGGATGTCGCAAAACAACAGCCTATCGAGTACCTGAGAACAACCGCAAATAACCTGGCCGGGAACAGCGGTATCGACGGTTATGGCCCTCCATATACCAACGATACGGCCAACGCTCAGAAAATTCTGGGCATCGCTCCGGCGAACTGGTTTGGACGCACCATCCCCATCAATCCCGCGCAAGATTTCGTGCTCAAGCCGTTGGGGCGTGTGGCACAGTTGAATCCTGATGTAGCCAACGCCCTGCAAACTTACCAGGATGCCACTCCCAGCCAACAGCAAGCCTGGTTGAATGCGTACCTCTCGGCCCTGGACACGGCTACCGTGAACGCAGACGGCCAGGTTACCCTGCCTGACGGGGATTATGGGCCGGTGGAAAGCCTGATGAACGGCATGCTGGACTTAGGGCGGGCGGGCCTGTTGGAAGGCGCGTTGGAAAGTAACGCGCGGCTGCCGTATTCGCTTGACTTCACCCGCTCACTGCTTTACTTCCAGGATGACGTGTATAACAATGTGGCCCAAAAGCTGGACATGGCAGGCACCCAGTGGGGAATCAGCCACGAAACCGGCAAATTCCCTGGCGCGTGGTGGCTGTGGCCCTATACATTCCTGTACCAGGTCAAACCGATCGCTTCGTCAGCCAGCGCTGATCTGGTGATTGGCGTGCTCATGACCGTGATCTTTCTAGTCATTCTGTTCATGCCGTTCGTTCCGGTTTTGAACCGGCTGCCGCATTGGCTCAAAGTGTACCGGCTGATCTGGCGCGATTGGTACCAGCGTCCTGACAAGCCGTAAACAGGCCGCCCGTGAGATCGGCACAGAGGGTTTTCGTCACACGAAAAAAGCCTGTGAACCACTGTTCGCAGGCTTTTTGTATTGTCAGGTGTGTGGTTTCTAGACCTGGATAAACTGTGGCAGCACCACCGGGCGTAGCTGCGTCTCGCTGTAGAAGAAGTCCTCGAGGGCGCGGCGCAGGTTATCGGCACCCCGCTTATACTGGCGCTTGATTTCTTCGCGCCCGGCCTCAAACAAGTCTTCAGCCTCGTTGACGTACACAAAACCCCGGCTGATGATCTGCGGCTCCCCTACCAACTGCTTGTGCTTGTTGATCGGGATCAGCGCGACGATAAACCCGTCCTGGGACAGGCGATGCCGGTCCCGCATGACGATCTCACCGATCTCGCCAACCAGACGGCCATCCACAAACACGTCATCGACCGCCAGGGATTCATCGGTCCAGGCTTTGTCGCCATCCGTCACCCACTGCGCCCCATTTTTCAGGATGAAGACGTTCTCCGGAGCCATTCCGGTTTCTTCGGCCAGTTGGGCATGCAGGTACAGGTGGCGGGCTTCGCCGTGCGCCGGAATCAGGTAGCGGGGCCGGACTGTTTCGATCATCGTGCGCAGTTCGTCGCGGCTGCCATGACCAGAAACATGGACTGTTTCCATCGCGCCGTACACGACATGCGCGCCGCGTTCAAACAGCTTGTTCAGCATCTGGCTGACGACTTCTTCATTACCGGGAATCGTGCCCCCCGAAATGATGATCAGGTCGCCCCGGCCTACTTTGATGTGGCGGTGTTGATCGTCGGCCATCTGGTTGAGCGCCGAGCGCGGTTCGCCTTGCGAGCCGGTCGAAAGCACCAGCAGTTGACCCCTGGGCAGTCGCTCGTTCACGTCTACCAGCAGGCCATCAGGGATGTCCATATAACCGAGATCGCGGGCCAGCTTGACGTTCTCGATCAGGCTGCGCCCGGTTAGCGCCACTTTACGCCCGTGCTTCTGCGCGAGAGTCATGATCTCCTGAAGACGCGCCAGCACGGATGAGAACGTCGCGATAATCACACGCTGTCCCTGCGCGTTGGCGAGCAGCCGGTCGATTGTGTCGGCGACAACCTGCTCGGTCGGCGTATGGCCTGGGCGGTCGGCGTTGGTGCTGTCGCCCAGCATCACCAGCACGCCATCGCGGATCAGGTGACGCAGCGTATCCAGATCGGTGGTGCGCCCGCCAGCCGGTGTCTCGTCCAGCTTATAGTCGCCGGTTTGAACAATGGTGCCCGCCGGGGTATTGATGACAAAACCCACCGAATCGGGAATCGAATGCGCGACGGCAAACGGCGTCACCGTGAACGGCCCCAGATGCACGGCTGTTTGTTTGTCAAGCACGTGCAATTCAGCCTGGTGCAGCACATTTTTTTCCCTGAGCTGGCGCTCGACGAGGCCCAGCGTCAGGGGCGTGCCGTAAATTGGAGCCTGGATGTGGCGCAGCAAATACGGCAGCGCCGCGATGTGGTCCATGTGGCCGTGCGTCAGCAGAATGCCACGCAGCCTGTCCTGGTTTTGCACCACGTAGTCAAAATCGGGCAGCACCAGGTCAATCCCGTACATATCATTATCGGGGAACATTACCCCGCAATCGACAATGATCATGTTGCGGCCATATTCGTAAACGGTCATATTCTTTCCGATTTCCCCCAGGCCGCCCAGGGGAATGATTCGCAGTTTTTGTGCCATGTTCTTCCTACTATCGATAAGTGATTCGATCCACCAAACGCCAAAAAACGAAGCTCCACGCAGGCCAAACGGTCTGCCAGGACTTCGACCTTTCCAACCACACGGATTTTGTTGTGCAAGTCAAGGGGAATCGACGTCTGAAGGAGTATAGTAAAGAGTATAGGCGAGCCGTGAGAGAATGTCAACACCCATTGTTGGTTTTTTCATATGAATCTGATTAAAAACGAATCCACCACCGCGCGGCATGTGTGGATCAGTATTCCGGCAGCGCATCCTGCCACCACATCGTGACCATCTCTTTTTCAAGGGGGAGCTGACCGTATTCCAGCGTCTCGGGGAACTCGCCGGTTTCTACGGCGGGCACCTGCGCGCGCAGGTCCGTGATCAAGTCCCAATGATGCAGCCAGCCTGTCAGCGCATGTGGGCTGCGGAATGAGGCGTCCAACCACCTGGCGGCCTGATCGATTTCGTTCTGGTGGGCGAATGCCAGCGCCGTGAGCGGTGAAAAGAGTTGTTGAAACATCGGGCTGTGAGAGACAATCTCGTGATTGAAGACGGCGGCGAGTGTGTTCTGAGCCTGGCTGCAATCTCCCAATCCACAGTAAATCAGCGCACAGGCCCACGCGATAAACAGGCGCAGGTCCAGGTTGATCGAGCTGGACCAATACTCTGACTCGGTAGTGTCCAGCAACAGCAGGCTTTCACCAAGCGTCTCTTCCGCACGGGCCGGACGACCCTCCAGCATATCCGCGACGGCCAGCAGCAGCAGCGCCGCCCCCTGGCCTTGCGAATGCCGGATTTCGGCTGCAAGCTCCTGCATGGTGTGAGCCAGCGACCGGCATTCATCCAGCTTTCCGCCCAACAGGTCCAACCAGGCCAGCATCACACCCGACTCGATCATATCCAGCCGGGACCTCAAATCACGTTGGAGTTTATGCGCTTCCTGCAACCACTGTGCAGCCGACTCATGATTACCCCGAACCAGTGTCAACATGCCGTGCATGCTCAAGTTCTCGGCCACGCCGATACGATTCCCAATCGACCGGTTGAGATCGAGACTCTGCCGGTTGAAGTGAATCGCTTGCTCGAATTCGCCCTGGAAGACATAACACAACGCAAGCCCTCGCAGCAGCATCGCCTCGTAAAACGCGTCCTGTAAGGTATGGTATTCGGCGACTCCGGATTCAAGAAACTGGCGGGCTTCGTCGTATTCCTTCGAATGCAGCGCCCACCAGCCCAACTCCTGATAACAGTGCGCCACCGCTGCGCGGCTTTTTTCTGCCTGCGCTGTTTTCATAGCCGCTTCGATCTGTACGCACGCGTCCGGGGATTCCCGGTTGAAATACGTCAGCAGTTTGTGCCACTCTGCCGGGGTACCATCGACCTCGAAGATAAGCGTCTCACGCGCGTGCCGTACAAGCGCTTCAACCTCGTGCCAGTAGCCGCGCATGATCGCAAACAGATACAGGCTTTCCAGCGCCCGGTTGATGGTCGCATAGCGGCGCTGCTCGACAGCCCAACCCCACGCCGCCCGGATGTCTTCAAATTCCAACTCGATCGCATCCAGGGTGGCAGCCTGCTTCATGCCCTTGAGATCGGCCAGCGAATGCTGCAAAAAACCGGCGTAGTAGGCGCTGTGCGCCGCGCGTACCGCATCGGCTTCTTCTGATGCGGCCAGGCGTTCGTCCAGATACTGGTGCAGCAGTGTATGCAAGAAATAGTGGCTGCGACCAGGGGCCGGTTGAATCAAGGACTTGCTCACCAGCCCGCGCAGTGTCTTCAGGGATGCCCTGGCGACCTTTTCAGCCGCCGAGCGCGTGAATGGTCCCCGAAACACGGCCAGCCGCATCAAAACAGCGCGCTCGTGGTCGTCCAACAGGTTCCACGAACTGTCAAACAACGCTCGCATACTGCGATGCCTCTCCGGCAGATCACGCCTATCTGCCGCCAGCACGTCGAGGTTATGATCAAGTTCCTGGACAACTTCAGCGGGCGCGAGCATGTCCATCCAGGCGGCGGCCAGCACAATGCCCAGCGGATTCCCGTCGACGATCTGGCAGATGCGCCCCACATCGCGCAGCATGCCGTCTTCAGGGTCGAAATCCCGGCAATTTTGCTGCGCGCACTGCACAAATAACCGGACCGCGCTGTAATCCAGGAGCGAACGCTCCGGATGTCTGCTGGTCGGGTAATCAAGCCCGCGCACCTGGAAAATCACTTCTTCTTCAAGCCCTAATTTCTCCATCGACGTGACCAGCAGCGTCACCTGTGGGGCAGCCTGTAATATCTCGGCTGCAAACAGCGCACTGTCCAGTCGGTGCTCAAAATCATCCAGGACCACCAGAGCGTGTTTTGTCGCCAACCAGGAAATAATCTGAGTTTTGAGATCGGCACGGTTCGCCGGGTCAAGATGCAGCGCATCGCCAATCGCCCGGATAACAGCTCCTGTGGACGACGCGGCTGCCAGGGAAACGAAAAATACGCCGTGTTCATATGTGCTGGCGACGGTCGCGCCGGCCAGCTCGGCCAGGCGCGTTTTTCCAACGCCGCCCGGCCCGGTGAGAGTCACCAGGCGGCAGGCAGGATCACGCAGCAACCTCACGATTTCATCTTGATCGCGCTCGCGGCCTATCAATGCCGGAAACCGGATCGGCTCTTTCGCGCGCTGATCGAGCGTGACCGCAACCGGCGGCGCTGCCGGTGCGGCAGGGGCGCTGAGCGCATCATCTTGTATCGCCTGAAACAATGCTTCCGTCTCGGCTTCTGGCTGAATCCCCAGCTCGCGCTCAAGATAGGCAGCACATTCCTCATGTTGGCGCAGCGCGGCGGATCGCTGGCCGGACCAGCTGTATAGCTGCATCAACTCGCGGTGAGCCGCCTCGTTGAGAAAATCCAGCGCCAGCCAGCGTTTGGCGTGGGAAATAGCTTTGGGATACTCGGCCCGCTGGGTGTAGGTCTGGACCAGCTGTTTCAGGCCTTCGCTCAGTTCGCGCCGCGCTGATTCCCGTTGGAAATACTGCCACTCGTCAAAATCCGGTGAATCCGGTAGCGTGAAACCTTCCAGAAAGTCGCCCTGATAAAGCTGCACGGCCTGCTCAAGCTGCGCGACAGGGGCTTGAGCGCCGGAAACCAGATCGTGGAACGCGTTGAAATCCAGCCAGACGCGGGCATCGTGCCGGATGCCCACCATTTCACGGTCAACCTCCAGCCATTCGCGGCCCAGCGACCGGTTCAGCTCCAGCAGTACTACGCGCAGATAGGTATAGGCGCGCGCTTGTTCGACATCCGGCCATAGAAGGGTAGCCAGCGTTTCACGGCTGTGAATATGCTGCGTTACGCCGAGATAGATCAGGAGTGCAGTGGCTTTGCGACGGTGAATGGTAACTGGGACGTCATCGATCTCAACGCGCGGCAGCCCCAGAACAAGGAGTTTTAACTGGGACGTCATATTCCCTACCGCTTTCAACTCACAAAAAACAAATCAAACCGGATTTTGATACGCTCGTGTTATGGTAGCCTGATAGTCTTACCATAACAGGTACATGCACAACGCAAATCGTGGTGCAGCGCGTACTCTGTTCCCGCCCAGCCGGGATGGCCCTGAATAGACTGCCCGGCTGGGTTTCTTTCGCTGACTAGATTGTAAGGAAATTACATGGCAAATGGAAAATCGTGCGCCAATTTGCTCAAAAACACGCCGACATGGCGCGCCAAAATGATACGCTGTTGATACGCCCTCGCTACGCCGCGTATACGCCCTCCCCGTTAGGATAAAAAAGGTTTGACAATTAAAGAGTGAATACAAAGCCCACAAGGACCAAAGCGGGACCTGTGACACAACACACCACCTGTTTGTCGAACCACCTATCAAGTCGGTTTATAGTAATCAGGAGAAGAACACATGGTAAAGAAATTTGTCGTGTTTGCGCTGATCGCCGTGATGGCGCTGGCAGTTTTTCCGGCCAGCCATCCGGCTGCCGCTCGACAAAGCAGTGTGGACTGCGGCACCGATCAAAATGTGACGATCAACGTCACAGCAGGCTCCGTTGGCAATGAGCACGATACTGTCGTGAACCTGGCTGACCAATACATGAAGGCCTGCCCGAATGTGACCGTGAACGTGGTGGCGCACCCGCAAAGCTCGACCGATACGCTGGCTCAATATCAGCAGTTCTTTGAGGCCAAGAGCAGCGACATGGATGTGTACCAGATCGACGTGATCTGGCCCGGCATCCTGGCCGATCACATGGTAGACATGAATGGGTACGTCGACCAGACCTTCCTCGACCAGTTTTATCCGAAACTGCTTGAAAACGATACCGTCAATGGCCAGTTGGTCGCGCTGCCCTGGTTCGCAGCGTCCGGTATGCTGTACTTCCGCACCGATCTGCTCGCCAAATACAACCTGACCGTCCCGCAAACGTGGGCCGACCTGCAAACAACCGCTCAGACGATTCAGGACGGTGAACGCGCTGCCGGCAATGCGGACTTCTGGGGCTTTGTGTGGCAGGGCGACGCGTATGAGGGTCTGACGTGCGATGCGCTGGAATGGCAAGCATCCTCCGGCGGCGGCACGATCCTCGACGCGAATGGCGTAATCCAGGTCAACAACCAGGAAACCATCGACGCGTTTACTGCGGCAGCGGGCTGGATCGGCACGATCACGCCTGATGCTGTGTTGAGCTTCGAGGAAGAAGATGCTCGCGCCGTGTGGCAGGCCGGTAACGCTGCTTTCATGCGTAACTGGGGTTATGCTTACCCGTTGGGCGAAGCCTCCGACAGCCCGATCGCAGGTCTGTTTGACGTGGCACCGCTGCCCGGCAAGGACGCCGGCATGAGCGCTGCGACCCTCGGTGGATGGCAGTTGGCCGTTTCCAAGTACTCCAACAACATCCCGGCCTCCGCCGCTTTTGTCAAGTGGATGACCAGCTATGACCAACTCGTGACCTTCCACCTGGCACGCGGCGAGCAGCCCGTTATGCCCGCACTGTACAAGGATCAGCAACTGGTCACGGCGCTGCCTTATCTGGCGTCGTTGGGTGACGTGCTGAACTTCGCCACCCCGCGTCCTTCCGTGGTAGCAGGCGACAAGTACAATGACGTGTCGCAGGCGTACTTCAGCGCCGTCCACGCCGTGCTGGCGGGCGACAAGGATGCCGCTACCGCGATGTCCGATCTTGAACTCTCACTGGCTGATATGGGCTTCACACTACCGCCCAGCGGCAGTTAACGACTACTCCCCACATAGTTCGCCTGGGGGCACATCCGGTGTGGTCCCCAGGCGAGCTTTTTACACGCACAGGCATGAACTTGGAGGGCGTCTTCAATGACCATCTTACCGCCGGGGGGAAGTCGTCGCCGCCCCTCAGAGCAAGAAGTAATCGCCCTGGAACTCGTAAGCGCGCTGTTGATGATCATCGGGTTAGCAGCGCTCGCTTACTTGTTTTATGTGATTGAAACCAACGGCGATATCCGCGAGGCAACCAGCGGCCCGAAGATTCCAGGTATCGGGGTCACGATCACCAAAGTCCAGCCGCAGACTGCTGGCGACCAGCCCTATTTTGAGATCAACCCGACTCCCGATGGCCCGGCAGCGGCGTATGGTGTGCTAAAAGGGGACCGCCTGACCCAGGTTAACGACACCCCGGTCACAGCGGATATGACCGCCGCCCAGCTCGACCAACTGGTGAACGGCAAACAGCCCAACGGCAATTATAAGGTCGCCATTGATTTTCTACGACCCCAACCAGATGGCAGCCTGCAATCGCAGACGCGGACAATCCCGCAGAACATCGCCCCGACGCTGTTGATCGCGTATCTCAAAAGCTTTGGCGTGATTGTGCCGCTGCTGGTCATCGTGTTTGGGATCGCTGTGTTCCGGCTCGGCAACCGGCTGCGCACGTACGACATCATAACGGCGCGTTGGTCTGTCACCGTGCTGTTGTGGCTCATCGTCGCCCTGATCCTGCTGGCGATTCATAACTTCTGGGTATCGGGCAAAGGTGGCATCATCAGCTCCAAACCGTTCAATCTGAGCAAAGGCATTACGAGTGCCATCCCGCCCTTATTGGTGTTGATCCCGTTGGTGCTGGCCTTTTGGTGGTTGAACAGCGCACTTAACGACCTGTTCCAGGGAGAAGAGACGCTGTCATCCCGCGCGACCCGCTTCGCCTGGAACCTATTGATCCCGACGCTGGCAATCCTGATATTCGTGGCGGCCCGCCCACTGGAACAAAGTTTCATCCGCAGCCTGACGAACGATGAATTCAGCACGGGCAGACCCACCAAATTTGTCGGGTTTGACAATTACAAGCAGCTTTTGAGCGTACGCCTGACGACCGTACAATGCACCCTCGACGCGTCGAACGTGTGCAAAAGAACCCCCAGCGGCCAGATCGTGTGGGATCGTTCGAAGATCGAACTGCAAGAAATCGCGAAACTACGCTCGCTGACAGCCACCCAGCGCCAGAGCTTCGTACGGTACCAGGAAGTTGACACGCTCAAACTACCGGGCAGCAACAAGGGGCTGCGCTTGCTGGCGAAAGACCCGATGTTCATCCATTCCTTTTTCAACACGATGCATTTTACGATCGTGTCGGTTATCCTGGAACTGGTGCTGGGGTTGATCGTCGCGCTGGTCGTCAACTCGAATTTTCGCGGTCGCGGCGTGATGCGTGCGGCGATGCTGGTTCCCTGGGCCATCCCGACGGTGGTCAGCGCGGTGCTGTGGCAAACGATCATGCGTCCCGATCAAACCGGCATCCTCAACAAACTGCTCATTGACCTGGGCCTCCTATCGAGTCCCAAGCAGTGGTTGGGCACGACCGGTCCCTGGATGAACGCCATTATCACCGTAGACGTGTGGAAGACCACGCCGTTTATGGCGCTGCTGCTGTTGGCAGGGCTGCAAGTCATACCTGCCGACCTGTATGAAGCCGCCGCCGTCGACGGGGCCGGAAAGGTGCGGCAGTTTTTCAGCATCACGCTGCCACTCCTGCGCCCGGCGATTGCCGTCGCGCTGGTGTTTCGCACGCTGGATGCGCTGCGTGCATTTGACGTCTTCCAGGTGCTGCTCGATTCTACCCGCCCCTCGATGGCCTACTACAACTATGACCGGCTGGTATCAGCGCGGTTGGACGGGTATGCCTCGTCGGTTGGGGTGCTGATCTTCGTCCTGATCTTCATCTTTACCGTTTTGTACGTCAGGTTTGTAGGGATTGAGCGGACATGAACACACGATTGCCTTTCCGCAAGAATGCCTTGAGATTCGCCGGGCGGCTGTCGTTTTGGCTGTTGGTGGTCGTCATCGTGGCGTATACGATGCTGCCGTTTGCCTACGCGATCAGCATCTCCTTCCGCACCGATGCAGCCGTTCTGATCCAGGCGCGGTATCTACCGGCGCACCCGACGCTGTTGAATTTTCAGGAACTCTTCACCAACCAGACGTTTATGCGCACCATCTTTAACTCCGCCTACGTTGCCAGCGTGACCGTTGTGCTGTCGCTGGTCGTTGGGTCATTCGCCGCGTATGCGCTGGGGCGTGTCCAATTTCGGGGCCGCATGATGATCATGTACATGGTGCTCGCCATGACGATGTTCCCGCAGATTTCCGTGCTGTCC
>CAYMTN010000091.1:0-19292 GCA_964393335.1 uncultured Anaerolineaceae bacterium | reverse complement strand
CTGGACGAACTGGTCGCACGGCTCAAGGAAAAGAACTACCTGCCCGAAGAACACGACATCTTCAACGGCAGCTAGGTGTACCGAGACGAACGAGGAATCTAGCCGTTATGAGACATAAAGTTGCTGGTAAGCAGCTCGGACGCAGCAAAGATCATCGCAGGGCATTACGCCGTAACCTGATCAACGATCTGTTTCACCACGAACGCATCAAGACGACAGATGCCAAGGCGCGCGCCGTGCGCGCTGAAGCCGAAAAAATGATCACCATTGCCAAGCGCACGCTGGCTCATGAAGAACCAACGCGTGCCGTGCATGGCCGCCGTCTGCTGATGGCGCGGCTCCGCAACAAGGAGAACGTCGCCAAAGTATTCGACGTGTTGGCCCCGCGTTATGAAGATCGCCCCGGTGGTTATACCCGCATCTACAAGCTGGGTATGCGCAAGGGCGATGCGGCGCAGATGGTGCTGATCGAGCTCGTGGACCGCGAGGAAGACTAGGGGCGCGCATGGCCCAGGTTGCCCGCCCTCCGGCGACGCGTCCTCAGACGACCTGTTACCGGGCGGTGGTGGCCTACGAAGGCACTCGTTATTTTGGCTTTCAGCGCCAGGCGGGCAACACGCCGACGATCCAGGGAACGCTTGAAGCGACCCTTGAGCATGTCACCGGACAGCCAATCAGGCTGCGCGGGGCGGGACGAACCGACACCGGCGTCCATGCGACCGGCCAGGTGATCGCCTTTGACGCCCTGTGGCGGCACGCTCCCGACGCGCTGCTGCGCGCGATCAACGCCAATCTGCCCGGCGACATCGCGGTGCAGTCCCTGGCCGAGACGCACAGCGGGTTTCACCCGCGTTATGACGCCCGCAGCCGGACATACGAGTACACGTTGTACGTGGCCCCGGTCCGGCAGCCGCTCTTGAACAACTTTGCGTGGCATGTGCCCGCCAGCAGCCTGCCTAACATCGAGGCCATGCAGCAGGCCGCGGCCAGCCTGATCGGCGAGTACGACTTTGCGACGTTCGGCCAGCCGCCCCAGGGCGAAAACACGACGCGCTGTGTGACGCGCTCGGAGTTTTCGGTGACCTTCGGGCCACAGCCTGGCTGCCAGATGGTGCAGTACACCATCGAAGCCAACGCCTTCTTGTACCGCATGGTACGGCGTATCACCGGGGCGTTAGTGCGGTTGGGCAGGGGCGGGCTGAGCCTGGACGAGTTCGAAGCGGCGTTTTTCGCGGCGGACGGGTCGTGGCCCAACCAGGCGGCACCGGCGCGCGGGTTATGCTTAGTAAAAGTGACATATTGAAAAGGTAAGCGGGGAGACGCCCGCTGGAGTAGTGGACTAATGAGGATCAAAACCTATACACCCAAGCCGGAAGATATCCAGCGCGAGTGGTTTGTGATCGATGCCAAAGACCAAACGCTGGGGCGTCTCGCCACCCAGATCGCGCACCTTCTACGCGGCAAACACAAACCAACCTTTGCCACTCACATGGATGTGGGCGACTACGTGATCGTGATCAATGCCGATAAAATCCGGGTGACGGGCAACAAGCTTGAGCAAAAGCGGTACTACCGTCACTCCGGTTACCCCGGTGGCCTGACGTCGCGCACGCTGCGCCAGGTGCTCGACCAGTACCCGGATCGTGTGATTCACAACGCGGTACGCGGTATGCTGCCCAAGAACCGGCTTGGTCGCAAGATGATCAAGAAGCTGAAGATTTACTCCGGCAATAGCCATCCGCACCAGGCACAACAGCCCAAGGTGTATGAGCTGTAGGCACGAAGAGGGATAGACAGTCATGGCGACACAGTATTACGAAGGAATCGGACGGCGCAAGCGGGCAACGGCTCGTGTGCGGCTGTGGACGGGTGGCAACGGCTCGGTCGTGATCAACGACAAGCCCGGCGATGAATTTCTGCCGCGTGAAGGCGATCTCGATATCGCGCTGGAACCGCTGCGCGTCGTCGGACATGAAGCCGCGTACAACGTGACCGTACACGTCAACGGCGGCGGCATCAGCGGCCAGCGTGACGCGATCAAGCTTGGCCTGGCCCGCGCGCTGCTGAAGATCGAACCGGACTGGCGCAATTTATTGCGTCAGGGCGAGTATCTCTCGCGCGATCCACGCATCAAGGAACGCAAGAAGCCCGGTCTCAAGCGCGCTCGTAAGGCTCCGACCTACACCAAGCGTTAAAACCGGATCAGGCGCTGTCCTGAACCGAAGAACCAGGCAGGCAAAGTCCCGCGACAGGGGTTTTGTCTGCTTTCTGTTGTGTGTGCCGGGCGGTGATCGCCCGCCGAGAGGGTGCCTTATGTCGATTAATGCGACCGTTCACCTGGTCGAACCGGCGCTGCGTGCGTTGAAGCTGGATGAGTCCGGCGGGTTGCAGCTTGCCAGCGCGGTGGCATGGACCGGCCTGCACCATCCCCCCCTGAACCCGGATGTTCCGGCGCTGCTGTTATCCGTCGAGCCGCCAGATTTGGCCCACATCCAACGCGTGCTGCTCAACCAGTATCCCGCCGATCATCCCGTGCAGGTCGTGCGCGGCACCGCCGCCGGGACGACCGTACGCGTCCTGACGCTCCGCACGTTGGATCAGCCGGACGAGCCGGGGCAGTGGACGGCGATCTACGTGCCGTCCCTGCCGCAGCCCGGCAGTTTCGAGCGTTTTCAGGAGATCATCGCCCACCTGCGCACGCCGGAGGGCTGCCCCTGGGATCGCAAACAGACTCACCGCTCGCTGCGCCCCTACCTGCTCGAAGAAACGTACGAGGTGCTCGACGCGCTGGATTCGGGCAGCGTGGACGATCTGCGCGAGGAATTGGGCGATGTGCTGCTCCAGATCGTGCTGCACAGCCAGATCGCGGTGGACGGGGGCGAATTTCGCATGGCGGACGTGCTCGCCGCCATCATCGAAAAAATCATCCGGCGGCACCCGCACGTGTGGGGCAGCGTCGATGTGAACGGCGCAGAAGACGTCGTCATCAACTGGGACCGGCTCAAGCAGCAAGAAAAAAACGGCGACCGCGAGTCGCGGCTGGACGGTGTTTCGAAGGCGCTGCCCGCGCTGTCGCAGGCGTTCAGTTACCAGGATCGCGCCGCGCGTGTCCGGTTTGACTGGGAAACCATCGAGCCGGTGATCGCCAAGGTTCACGAAGAGATCGAGGAAGTCCTGACGGCTGAGGATGAGGCCGCACGCGAGGCCGAAGTCGGCGATCTGTTGTTTGCGGTGGTCAACTGGGCGCGCTGGTTGGGTTTTGATCCAGAAGCCGCGCTGCGCGGAACGAACGCGCGGTTTTATCGCCGGTTTCACTACGTCGAGCAGCAGGCCGCCGCGCAGCACCGCGCCGTCGATGACCTGACGTTCGATGAAATGGATGCCCTGTGGGAAGCGGCCAAGACCAACGGCCTGTGAGGCCATTCCACAGAGCCGGTCATGCCGCTGGCGCGGCACCCAAAGGGATGAAAAACCGGGGCGTGGGCGAACCTGTGGTTCGGCAGCAGCGCCCTTACAGGTGCTCATTTTTGGCTGATAGCTGAAGGCTGACCGCTGAAAGCTATTTTCGAAGGAGGGTCACATGACAACCGGCGCAAACTGGGAACGGTTCCTGGCGGCGGCGCGGGGCGAACGAACGGACCGTGTGCCGGTGGTGTTGATTGTAGACAGCCCCTGGATTCCCGGTTTTGTGGGGATGGACACGCTCGACTTTTTCCTCTTCCCGGATCGCTGGTTGGCGGCCCACCTGGCGATCATGGACCGTTTTCCGGACGTGGTGTTTGTGCCGGGCTTCTGGGTGGAATACGGCATGGCGAACGAGCCGAGCGCCTTCGGTGCCCCGATCCTGTGGCGGCACGACGCGCCCCCCGCGATGCGCCACGTCACGCTGCCGCCCACCCAGTGGGATACGCTGTCGCGCCCGGACCCGCACACGGATGGTTTGATGCCGCTCGTCCTGCGCCGCCTGGAAGACCTGGAACGGGGCGGCGGGCTGCCGGACCCGCACCGCATACATTTTGTCGCGGCACGCGGGCCGCTGGCGCTGGCAACACACGTCCTCGGTACGACGCCGTTCCTCGAAGCGACCGCCGCCGATCCGGATGCCGCGCATTACGTGCTGGACGTGTTCACCGACACCGTGATCGCATTTTTGCGGGCGCAGCTTGACTGTCTGCGCGAGCCGCAGGGCATGTTGCTGCTGGATGACATCGTGGGCATGCTGTCGCCACGCGCCTTCAAACGCATGGCGCTGCCGTATTTACAGCGGGTTTTTGACGCGTTCGACGGCTTGATTCGCATTTATCACAACGATACGCCGTGCGCCCACCTGCTGCCTCACCTGCCGGAAGCCGGATTCGAAGTGTTCAACTTCAGCCACGAGACGGAGATCGGCGCGGTGCGGGCGGCGATGGGGCCGCAGGTCGCGTTGATGGGCAATGTCGCGCCGCTGGCCGTATTGGCGCAGGGCACGCCGCAGCAGGTCGAATCCGATGCACGCGCGTGCGTCGAGGCGATGCGCGGGCAGGGCGGATTCATGCTATCGGCGGGCGGCGGGTTGTCGATGGGCACGCCTGCCGAAAACATCGATGCCCTGGTACGCGCGGTCCAGGCCGGGTGACGACTACTGATTTCTCAAACGATCGATCTATGCCCTCAGGTTCAGGGCCGCTCAAGGATTTTCACACATGCCAGATACTACGACGTTTGACCCGACACCCTACCTTGAACAACTGGAACTGCTGATCGACATGGGGCGCGTGCAGGCTGCTGAGGAGCGCCAGCGCGCCGCCCTGGCGTTTGAATCGCTCGACCGCCGCCCGACGATTGTCACCGTGCGCGACGACTGGCGGCATGTCCAGCACGCCCAGCCGGACGGATGGCCCGCCATTCCGTACGCCGAAGCGTTCCGCGACGTGGGCAAAATGCTGGTTGCGGAATTGCAGCGTGCCTATGAAGGGGCGCGGCTGCGTGATGATCGCGCCTTTACTATCCGCGCGAATTACGGGCTGCCGATCAGCCCGTCGATGGTTGGCTGCACCTACGAGCAGCAGGGTAATGAAATGCCCTGGGTCGATCCGCTGCCGGACCGTGACGCCATCGTCGCGGCAGTGGCGCGCGGCGTGCCGGACCTCAACGCCGGGCTTGGGGCGCGCGTGTGGGAAACGGAACAGCAGTGGCTGGCGTGGCTGGAGCCATACCCGAACTTGCGGCAGACGGTGCGCATCGGCGCGCCGGACGGGCAGGGACCGTTCAGCATCGCTAACCACCTGATCGGCAACGCTATTTTTACGTGGGTCGTGGATGATCCCGACCTGGTGCATGATGTGCTGGTGCTGTGTACTGAGACGTGCATCGCCATCGCACAGCACCACAAAAGCCTGGTAGGCGAGCCGGAAGACGTCGGTTACAGCTTTTCGTACCGCTTGAAGGGTGGCGGGCGCATCTCGGATGACTCGGCGGTGCTGGTCAGCGGGCGCATGTACCGGCGCTTCGCGGTGCCGTATAACGCCCAGGTCGGCGCTGCGCTGCGCGGCGTGATGGTGCATTTCTGCGGGCAGGGTGACCAGATCTTCGGCCCGCTGGCCGAGACGCCCGGCGTGACCTCGATCAACTTCGGCAATCCCGAAATGCAGGATTTTGCGGCGCGGTACGCCATCGCGCAGGCGCACGGCGTCGCGCTGCTGTGGGACGGTCCCCTGGGGCCGGAACACGATGCCATCACGACCGGCGTGATTCACAAGCACATCATGCACACCTGGGATGATGCGGTCCGGCTGGCGGATACGCTGTTCGAGCAGTGACCCGCTTCCGCCTTGTTTCGTGACCGGGGCGTTTGTGTGTGACAGAAAGTACAGATTAATACATCAAAAAAATTTGATATAATATTTTTAGAACTTATTTGGGTCCCTAAAGGAGAGCCTTACATGGCAGGCAGCGATTTATCCGGTGACGTCTATTACCCCCCTGATTTTATCGTCCAGCAAGCCAACCAGCCCGACTACGACACGATCCATGCGGCGATGACCAACGACCTGGCCGGCGAATGGGCGCGTATCGCCCGCGAAGGCTTTGAATGGTACAAGCCTTGGGACAAAACGCTCGACGACTCCGGCGCGCCCTTCTACAAGTGGTTTGTCGGTGGCCGGACCAACGTCGTTCACAACGCGCTGGATCGCCACCTGGATACGTGGCGGCGCAACAAGGTGGCGCTACTGTGGGAAGGCGAAAACTACGACCACCGCAGTTATACCTATCACCAGCTTCACCGCGAAGTGTGCCGCTTTGCCAGCGTGCTGCGTGCGATGGGCGTCAACAAGGGCGACCGTGTGACGATTTACATGGGCCGCGTGCCGGAGATCGTGATCGCCATGCTGGCGTGCGCCAAGATCGGCGCGGTACATTCGGTGGTTTACGGCGGTTTTTCGGTGGAAGCGCTGCACGGGCGCATCGAAGACAGCGAGAGCAAGGTCGCCATCACGGCGGATGGCGCGTGGCTGCGCGGAAACATTGTGCCGCTCAAAGACATTATGGACGAAGCGCTGCAGCGTTCGCCGACCATCCAGACCGTGATCGTCGTCAAGCGCACCGGGCAGGATATCCACATGGAACCGGGCCGCGACCTGTGGTACCACGACCTGATGCGGCTCCCCATCGCCGATACGTGCATCCCGACGGAAGAAATGGACGCCGAAGACCCGCTGTTTCTGCTGTACACCAGCGGTACAACCGGCAGGCCTAAAGCGATTCTGCACACGCACGGCGGCTACATGGTCGGGGTCGCCACGACGCTCAAATGGGTGTTCGACATCAAGGAGGAGGATACGTGGTGGTGTGCCGCCGATCCCGGCTGGATCACGGGGCACAGCTACATCGTCTACGGGCCGCTGCTGCTCGGCGCGACCAGCGTGATCTACGAGGGTGCGCCGAATCATCCCTTCCCAGATCGGTGGTGGGATATTGTCGAACGGCACGGCGTGACGATCCTCTATACCGCGCCGACCGCGATTCGTGGGCTGATGCGGTTTGGTGATGCGTGGCCGAACCGGCACGACCTCAGCAGCCTGCGTTTGTTGGGCAGCGTGGGCGAACCGATCAACCCGGAAGCGTGGCGCTGGTACTACCGCGTGATCGGCAAGGAGCGATGCCCGATCATGGATACGTGGTGGCAGACCGAAACCGGCAACTTCATGATCACGCCGCTGCCGGTGACGCCGCTCAAGCCGGGCAGCGCGACCAGGCCGTTCCCCGGCGTACAGATCGACGTGTTGGACGAAGAAGGAAACCCGGTCGGCCCCAACGAGGAGGGTTATCTGGTGATCAAATCGCCCTGGCCCGCCATGTTACGCACCATTTACGGCGATCCGGATCGGTATGTCAACCAGTATTGGACCCGCTTCCCCGGCCTGTACATGACCGGCGACAGCGCCAAAAAAGACGAAGACGGCTATATCTGGGTGATTGGCCGCGTCGATGATGTGATCAAGGTCAGCGGTTACCGGTTGGGTACGGCAGAGATCGAAAGCGCGCTGGTCAGCCACCCGTCCGTGGCCGAGGCCGCCGTGATCGGCGTGCCGGACGAAGTGCGCGGCAGCGTGATCCAGGCGTACTGTATTCTGGTCGCCGGGACGGAGCCAACGCAGCGCCTGGTCGAGATTCTGCGCGATCACGTCGCGCACGAGGTGGGGCCGATTGCCAAGCCCGCCACGATTGAGTTTGTCGATAAGCTGCCCAAGACGCGCAGCGGCAAGATCATGCGCCGCGTGTTGAAGGCGCGCGCTCTCGGCCAGGACGAAGGTGATCTGAGCACGCTCGAAACGTAACCCGGCCTGTGGTCGCCCATGCTCGTCCTGGGAATATGAATCGCCGGGGCGCTGCTTTTCAGGCAGCGCCCTGGTCGTCGTGTTCCCGGTCGAAAGCGATGACCCGCGCTCATGCACCGGCCCCGCTTTCCCCCCGCATGGCATGGACGCGCTCTCATGGCAGGCGCTCTCGAAACACTCTGCTGCATGACGATCCTCACACGCCGGGGGTGACATCTGTCATATTCGTAAATCGTGCTGCTTGACACTGGCTCCCAAGATGGCATATACTGAGAAAAATAATGAGAGCGTTCCCAAAAATTCGTGTGGAAACGCTTTTGACTTCACGCTGGTACAGTTTATAAGCCGTGCTGTAGGGTAAATCGGGTGTTGGAACAGCGACGGCACCGGCCCTCAATCCAAATTTTTTTGAGAGATTATGGGAGCGCTCCCAATATGGGCACGCCGAATAAATCTAGAGCCTTAAAACTTGAGGATATCGCCCGGCTAAGCGGCGTTTCGCGTTCAACCGTTTCGCGTGTGATCAACAAGTCACCCAATGTGCGAGAAGAAACGCGCCGCCGGGTGATGAACGTCATCAACGAGCACAACTATTCTCCCAACATCGCCGCGCGATCCCTGGTCACCCAGCGTACCCAGGTGATCGGTCTTTACATCCCCTACTTCATCACTGCCATTTTTGCCGATCCCTATTTCCCCATGCTTATTCAGGGCATCACGACGTATGCCAACGCGAACGATTACGATGTGATGTTGTGGCTGCGCGCAGAAAATGCCGCCCCTACTCACCTGCACCGGCGGGTTTTGGATAACCGCATCACGGACGGTTTGATCCTGGCATCTACGGCGCGCACCGATCCACTGCTGGATATGGTGATTGAACGGGGCCGCCCCTACGTGTTGAATGGCCGCCCCTGGACCCAGGCCGACACGGTCAATTTTGTCGACTCATCCAACCGCCAGGGCGCGCAGCAGGCCGTCGAACACCTGGTACGGCTGGGCCGCCAGCGTATCGCGACGATCACCGGGCGCGTCGATATCAGCTCCGGTTATGACCGGCTCATGGGCTACCGGGACGTCCTGCGGCGACTGGACCACGCGCCGGACGAAAACCTGGAGTTCAAGGGTGATTTCACCGAAACCAGCGGGTATGTTGGCATGCGTCACCTGCTGCAATACGACCCGGATGCGGTCTTTACCGCCAGCGACCAGATGGCCATCGGTGCGCTGCGGGCACTGCGTGAAGCCGGGCGGCGCGTGCCGGATGACGTGGCCGTGGTCGGTTTTGATGATATGCCGTTTGCCACCCTGGCCGAACCCCAACTTACGACTGTTCGCCAGCCTGTTCAGCGGCTTGGCTCACTGGCCGCCGACGGGCTGATCGGCCTGATAGAAGGCACGATAACGCCCCCCTATCAGGTATCGTTGCCTACTCAACTGGTCATCCGAGAATCCTGTGGTTTTCCAGCGTAAGCTGGCGCAAGTGAAAAAGGGAGGAACATATCCGAACGAAAAGCGCACTCATCAACTTGTCGCAAGCCACATTTTCTGTCCGTTTAGACGTTCGTTTTTTAACTTCATGAGGAGCAAACGATGTTTCGCAAATTCGCTACTGCTGTGATGCTGCTGGCCGTCGTCGTGATGGCTGCCGCTGGCGCGTCCCGGTATTGTGGCGACCAGCATCTACGTGTTCCTCACGTCCTGGGATGAATTGTTTTTCGCCTGGGTGATGCAGGTCCAGACGATTCCGTATGGCATCCGCCTGTTCGTCGGCCAGTTCAACAACCGCTTTGACCTGATGATGGCCGCCGGGGTGGCAGTCAGCATCCCGGTCATGATCGCGTTTTTCTTGCTGCAAAAGCACATGGTCAGCGGCCTGACGGCAGGCGCTGTCAAAGGATGAGCGGGGTGACGATGGCAGACTACCGATTCCCGTCCGGTTTTTTGTGGGGGACGGCCACCGCCAGTTATCAGGTAGAAGGGGCAGTGCGCGAAGACGATCGCGGCGAATCGATCTGGGACCGGTTCGCGCACACGCCCGGCAAAACGTTCAACGGCGATACGGGCGACGTGGCCTGCGACCACTATCACCGCTATGCCGAAGATATCCAGATCATGCAGTCGTTGGGCGTGCAGGCGTACCGCTTTTCGATAGCCTGGCCGCGCATTTTGCCCCAGGGTGATGGGCCTGTCAACCCGGCGGGCCTTGATTTTTACGACCGGCTGATCGACGGGCTGCTGGCCGCCAACATCACGCCGCTGGTCACGCTCTATCACTGGGACCAGCCGCAAACGCTGCAAGACCGGTACGGCGGCTGGGTCAGCCGCGACATGGTGGACCAGTTTGTGCATTACGCTGGCGTCGTGTCTCAGCATTTCGGGGATCGTGTCAAACACTGGGCGACGTTCAACGAGCCGCGTATGGTGTCGCTGCTCGGTTATGAAATCGGCCACCACGCGCCCGGCCTCCGGGATCGGGCGGCGGCGGCGCGCGTCGTCCATCATTTGCTGCTGGCGCACGGCGCGACAGTGCCCGTGCTGCGTGCCAACGCCGGGCCGGACAGCCAGATCGGTATCGTGCTGGCGCTCAGCGCGCTGGAAGCGCTGCCCGAAGCGACCCCGGAGGCACGTGCGGCGATGCCGTTCATGAACGCGCTGTTCAATCATCTGTTTGCCGACCCGATCTTCCTCGGCGCGTACCCGGCACAAGTAATCGACGCGCCGGATTTCCCCGGCCTGCCGGTTGAGCCGGGCGACATGGCCATCATCCACACGCCCATTGACTTTTTGGGCGTCAACTATTATTCGCGGATCGTGGTGGGCAGCCAGCCGCCGCGCCCCGGCGAACGGGTGCGCGTGCCCGGTGCCGAGTATACGGAAATGGGGTGGGAAGTTTACCCGCCAGGGCTGTATAACATGCTCAAGCACATGCACGAACGTTACGCTCCGCCCGCGCTGTACATCACCGAAAACGGCGCTGCGTTTGTCGATACGCTGGCGGCGGATGGCGGCGTCCACGATGAGCGGCGGGTGGCCTACCTGCGCGAGCACTTTCGTATGGCGGCCAAAGCGATTCAGGATGGTGTGCCGCTGCGCGGGTATTTTGTGTGGAGCCTGATGGATAATTTTGAGTGGGCGCACGGTTACAGCAAGCGCTTTGGCCTGGTGTATGTGGATTTTCAGGACGGCCAACGGCGCATCTTAAAAGACAGCGCACACTTTTACCGCGCGGTAATTGCGGCAAACGGCGTGCCAGAGAATGAGTGAGAGTTTATGCGTGCTTCGTTCCGTTCCCGCCGGGTGGGGTTGGTCGCCCGCCCGGTCTGGTTGAGCAAACATCGCCCGATCCAACGCGGTGTTTGCGGCTTGCTGTGCGCGGTGCTGTTGCTGGTGGCAGTCGCCGCGCCAGCAGCAGGCCAGGCCGAGCCGCCCGCGCTGGACTGGCAAACGGCGCTTGAACGCACCTGGGAAGGTTATAAGCAGCACCTGATTTTCTGCGGCGCGGACTGTGGCAATAACCTGGGGTTGGTGTTCGATCCGTCGGCGGGATACAGCGCCGTGTCGGAGGGTGTCGGGTACGGCATGTTGATGGCCGTGCTGATGAACGATCAGCCTGCTTTTGACGCGATCTTCAACGCGGCCAATACCTACCTGTGGAAGGAACGCGCCGGGCTGTATCACTGGCGCGCGGATAACACCGGCGGCATCACCGGGCACGGCAGCGCCACTGACGCCGATGAGGATATCGCGCTGGCCCTGATCTTTGCGCACCAGCGCGTGTTGAACGGCGAGTGGTCCCCCAGCGCGACCGTTCCCTACGACGAACGCGCCAATACCAGCATCGACGCGATTTTCAAGCGTGAGATCTATCACGGCCAGTACATCATCCCCGGCAATGAATGGTACGTCGATGGGCAGGTGATCACGAATCCGTCGTACTTCATGCCGGCCTGGTACCGCATTTACGACGCCTTCCAGGGTACCGACCGCTGGGCAGCCGTCATCGACCAGGGCTACGAGACGATCTTCGCCACCGAAGGCGCGCCCAGGGGCCTGACGCCGGACTGGTCACAGGCGGATGGTGCGCCTGCCTTCCCCTGGTGCGAGAACGGCGGCAGTACGGTGGCGATGGAAAACTGCCGGTACGAGATGTATTACGATGCGATCCGCGTCCCCTGGCGCGTCGGGATGGATTGTTTGTGGTTTGGCGAACCGCGCGCCTGTAAATGGGCCAACCGCGGTGCGGATTTTCTGCTGAACGACGTTGGGGGCGGCGATCCCGGTGCCGCCGCGCGTAAAGCCCGCATGTTCGACATGGCGGGCCAGCCAATCGTCGATCACCAGGATGGCACCATGATCGGGATGTGGCTGGCCGGGGCCGTCGCCAGTGACAACGACGAGCTGGCCGCCGCGCTCGGTAGTTACCTGCTGCAAGGCTACAGCACATTCGTGCTCAGCGATGGGTTTTGGGGCACCAGCCGGGGCGATCAGGATCGTTACTACGTGCAAAGCCTGGCATGGTTTGGGGCCGCCGTCGCGGGAGGCGTGTTTGAGAACCTGTACCCGATCGAGTGATGCCCGGCGCGATGTCAGGCACTCAGGCGACCGCGCGCGGTCGCCCTTTTTGTAACTCGACCAGCTAGCACATTGAGGGGGAGATCACGGTGAAGAAAAACCATTGGTTGCACGCATCGCTGGCGGTGGCCCTGGTAGTCGTTCTGGCGGCGAGTTCAGGGATCATCACCAGCCGGGGCGCGCGGGCGCAGAGCGGCCCGGTGCCGCGTCTGGCACCCGAAGACTTTCCGGCGGACATTCCACAGGCCGCCTGGACCTACCCGATTGGCTGGCCGGTCGAGAATCCGGCGCACCAGAACGTTAATTACCCGATGATCGACGATGGACCGGTCCAGGGCGCGCCGCTGGGCGGCCTGGGGGCGGGCACCTTCTCGCGCACGTATGCCGGGGATTTCGCCCGCTGGCACGTCGATACCGGCTTCAACATCTACCGCACGTTCCCGACGTTTATGTTCAGCGTATACGCGCCGCAGCCGGACGGCGAGCCGGTCGCGCAGGCGCTGTGGACCGGCAAGCCGGACGGCATGTTAGGCGCGTGGCAGTGGGAGTACCCGGTCGGCGCGGGGAACTATTTTGCGCTCTACCCGCGCTCGTGGTTCGACTACGACTGGGACGCGCTGCCCGTTGATCTGAGCGTCGAGCAGATGTCGCCCGTCATCCCCGGTGATTACCAGGCCAGCAGTTACCCGGTGGCGCTTTTCACCTGGACCGCGAGTAATCCGACCGACCAACCGGCGTCGATCAGCGTCATGTTCACCGCGCACAACGTGTTGGACCCGCGCGGCGGGCAGGTCAACGCGCTGCGCGCCGTCGATACCGCTGCCGGGCGGATGGTCGGCGTCGAAATGCGGCGTATGCAGCCGTTTGAGCCGCGCGAAGGCGATGGGTCGCTGGTGATTGCGGCGCTGGAAACGCCCGGCGTGTCGGTCAGCTACCGCTCGCGGTTTGTCGCCAATGGGGACGGCGCGGATATCTGGGACGACTTCGCCGCCGATGGGATGCTCGACAACAGTCACGACGAATCCCCCAGCCAGACCGGCGAAGTCCTGGGCGCAGGCGTGACGATCACGTTTGACCTGGCACCCGGCGAAACGCTCTCCGCGCCGTTTGTCTTTGCCTGGGATTCGCCGGTTATGTCCTTCGGCCCCGGCCAGGACTGGTACAAACGTTATGCCGCGTTTTTCGGGCGCGACGGCGACAATGCCTGGCAGATCGCGGCGGAAGGGTTGGCGCGCGTGGATGAATGGCGGGACGCGATTGAGGCGTGGCAGGCTCCGATCCTGGCCGACGGGACGCGCCCGCTGTGGTACAAAACCGCCCTGTTCAACGAGCTGTATTACGTGGCGGATGGCGGCACTGCCTGGGAGCACGGGCAGGTCGGCCAGCCGGACCCCGGCTCTGACTACATGGGGCACTTCGCCTATCTGGAATGTTTTGATTACGCGTTCTACAACACGTTTGACGTGGATTTTTACGCCTCATTTGCGTTGATGGAATTGTGGCCGGAGATCGAGATCAGTATCATGCGGGACTTTGCCGCGACCGTGCCGCTCTCCGATCTGTCGCGGTTTACGGTGGGGTACAGCGGCCAACCGGCGGTGCGCAAGCTGCCGGGCGCGGTGCCGCACGATCTCGGCGCGCCGACAGAAGCGCCTTGGATTCTGCCCAACGCGTTCACCTGGCAGGATGTGAACGGCTGGAAAGACCTCAACGCCAAGTTTGTGCTGCGCCTCTACCGCGACGCCGTGCTGCTCGACCGCCCCGATCTGGTGGCGGAGATGTGGCCGGCTGCCGGGATGGCGATGGACTATCTCGCCGCGATGGACGAAAACGGCGATGGTATCCCTGAAAACGACGGCCTGCCGGACCAGACCTACGATACGTGGCCTGCGACCGGCGTCAGCGCCTACAGCGGCGGGCTGTGGCTGGGCGCGTTGGCCGCCATGCACGAGATGGCCGGTCTGGTGGGCGATGACGCTGCCGCTGCCGACTATGCGGCCCGCCTGGAAACGGCTCGCGCCACGTATGAAGATACGCTGTGGAACGGCATGTACTACGACTACGACGAAACATCCGACACGATCATGGCCGATCAACTGGCGGGCGAGTGGTACGCCCGCATCAGCGGTATCAGCATCCTGCCGGATGATCGCGTGGACAGCGCGCTGACGACTGTCCACGACTTCAACGTAATGCAGTTCAACGGCGGCCAGATGGGCGCGGTGAACGGCATGCGGCCCGACGGTCGGATCGAGCGGGAAGACCAGGCGCGGGAAGTGTGGACCGGCACGACGTACATGGCCGCCGCCCACATGCTGCTGCGCGGCCTCGACGACCAGGCCTGGGCCACCGCCTACGGCATCTACAAGCACGTCTACGAGACGGGCGGGCTGTGGTTCCGCACGCCAGAAGCCTGGGACCAATCGGGCAATTTCCGCGCCAGTATGTACATGCGTCCGCTGGCGATCTGGGCGATGGAAACGGCGCTCGAACGGCGGTAGGAAATACACTCATCACAGGGAGCGCTGAGGCCGCAAAAAAAACACCTTTCTCTGTGTCTTTCTGCGATCTCCTCGGAAAATAGCCGCCAGCGATCAGCGTTCAGTTATCAGCCAGACCGTAGGGGCGCTGCTTGCCGCGCCCAGCATTTTCATCCCTTTGATGTGTCGTCGCTAGCGGCGGCATGGTTAGCTCTGTAGTGAAAATTTGCGGATTCCGCCTATCATAGAGATCGGCGTGCTGGCGCGATGGGCGCGGGCCGGACCCTTCAAACGAGGTGTGATCGATGCTGTGCATCAACGAACAACGACTGCTGGACGATCTGGAAGCGCTGGGGCAGGTTGGGCGCACGGCGGCGGGCGGCGTGTCGCGGCCTGCGCTGTCGGCGGCGGATGCTGAGGGGCGCGCCTGGTTCCGCGAACGTGTCCTTGCGGCGGGGTTGGATTTCCGCCAGGATGGCGCGGGCAACCTCTCCGCCGTCCTGCCCTCGACGGATTCAGCCGCGCGCACGCTGCTGGCCGGGTCGCACCTGGACAGCGTGCCGGATGGCGGGCGTTTTGACGGCGCGCTGGGCATCCTGGCCGCGTTCGAGGCGCTGCGTACCATCCATGAGGCGGGTTTGGCGCTGCCCGTTCACCTGGAAGCTATCGCGTTCACCGACGAGGAAGGCGCGGTCGTGAGCCTGTTGGGCAGTCGCGCCGTGACCGGGACGCTCGATCCGCACGAGCTTGAGCAGCCGCGCTGCGATCCGGCTGTCCTGCGGGCCGGAATGGAGCGGCTGGGTATCACGCCGCAGAGCATTCTCGCCAGCCGCCGCGATCCCGCTGCGCTGGCGGCCTACGTTGAACTGCATATCGAGCAGGGTACGCGCCTGGAAGACGCCGGGGTAAACATCGGCGTGGTGACGTCAATTGTCGGCATCTGGTCCTACTGGCTGCATTTCGAGGGCGAGGCGGCGCACGCCGGGACGCGCCCTATGTCCCGCCGCGCGGATGCGTTGTGGGGCGCGGCGGAATTCGTCGGGCGGGCGCGAGCGCTGGTCATGGAGCGTTTTTCGCCCGGCGTGATGAACTGCGGCCAACTCGTCGTATCACCCGGCGCGTTTAATATCGTACCGGCGCGCGTGCGGCTGGCGCTCGAATTCCGGCATGGCACCGAGGCGCAGATGGACGAGATGGACGCCGCGCTCAAAGCGTTGGCGTTTGACGTCGCGCGCGACCACGGGCTGGCGCTGACCATTGAACCGGCCAGCCGCACCATCCCGGCGCGTTTGGACGAGCGTGTTATGGCCGCGATTGAACGCGCCGCCGAACGGACCGGCTGCACGTTTACGCGCCTGGTGAGTTTTGCCGGGCACGATGCGCAGTCGATGCAGACTATCATCCCCAGTTCGATGCTGTTTGTCCCGTCGGTGAACGGTGTCAGCCACGCCCCCCAGGAATATACGCGCCCCGAAGACGTGGTCAACGGGGCGAATGTGCTGCTGCATACCCTGCTGGTGCTGGCCGGTGATGTTTCCGCGTGAGGATCGCGCCCGGTGACCGGCGGCTGCGGTGGAGAAAGGGGAGATTGTCTGTTCCGGCAGGCGATGCCCGGTGGTTACAGCCCCAGACGGGCCAGCGCATCCTCGACGGATGGCACGACTTCAAGCGTTCGATCCAGCCCGGTCAGCGCCAGAATCATGCTCACCGCTTCCGACGGGCTGGCAATGATCAGGTCTCCTTCGCGTTCACGCGCTACGCTTTGTCCGTTGACCAGCGCTCCCAGCCCTGATGAATCCATCACGGTCATGTGCGACAGGTCCACGATGATGTGGCGGATCAGCCGGTTCTCCGTCCAGATGGCCGTTACCTGGACCGCGAGATCGGCATCGAAGCGCCCCTCGACTGATATGACAAGACTTCTTTCGTTTGGTTGGTGTGAATGATACGTCATCCGGCCATTTCCTGTTGATAAAGCATCCCTTGAACATTATTGTAGCGTTAAGAAATCAATCGTAGATAAATTATAAATTTATTTTCAGTTTAAAATATAGTAACCGGCTGCAACCTGGCTATAACCGTCTGGATGACACTCATAGGTCGCGGCCCGGTTCGATCTCGCATCCATGCCAGACCACAGTCGTCCGGACCACATCAACAGACAAAAAAAACGGCACGGGCCTGATCGCAGTGAGCAGGCCCGTGTTGGGTAGCATTGGTGCGCCCATGTCAGGGCTTCGGGATTGCCAGATCGGGCGATCCGGGCGGTGACAGCTTGAGATCGGGGTTGGTCGCCTGGATCATCTCGTGGATGATCTGGGCATATTTGACCTTTTCGCGGCCAAACTGGGCCAGCATGTCGGGGTTGGTCCAGGGTTTGTACATCGCGCCCGGCCCGGCTACCAGCGCCGGACCCGGCTCGATCTTGAAGTAACACGGCGAGCATATGCGCGCCATCTCCGCCCCGTCGTAGAACCGGTTGAAGCCGCCGAACGAGTCCGACAGCATGATATGCAGGTCCAGCGGGAGGTCGACGCCCTGGCGGATGCTCGCCAACTGCGGCAGCGACAGGTCGCCCAGCGGGTTGAACGTGTTCGCACCAAGCATTTTCAGCACGCGCCCGCTGGCTGCCGAGCCATGCCCCGCGAAGATGCTGACCTTAAACACCACGTCCTGCGGGATGTCGCCGCGCTCCTTGAGCTGGTTCAGCAGCCACAGCAGCCCTTCGTCAATCGCCAGGAAGCCGCGAAAGCCCAGGTCCACGCAGCGCAGAATCTCCGCGACGACGTAGCTGAGCTGGTCCGACCCGCGAAAGCGCAGGCCCGACAGCCCGCCTTCCGGCGTGACAAGCTGGCGGCCCACGTCCCACCCGGAACGCGGTCCCGGCGTCATGATGACCTCGACGCGGGCATCGGCGGCCATCTGGGCGAAGTCGTGCAGCTCGGCGTCGTCCAGCAGCGACGATCCCATCACCACCGAGATCAGGCGGTGAACGGCGATGTGGCGCTTGTGCATTTCGTCGATCACCGCTTCGAGCACGTTCGGGCGCTCGATCCCGGAAATCTCCATCCGGTAGTGGCCGCCGTCGGGGAATGTCGCGCCTGACGTGGGCAGGTCGTAGGCATCCCGGCCCGGAATGCCTACCGCCTGCATCATCGCTTGAACATCATGTAAATTACGCATGTTGCCTAAATTATCTCCTTAAACACTATTTATCTATTGCGGATTTATGCCTGCATGACTGGATGCAGAACGATCGGGTTGTAAGTATTTGGCCGTTAGTAATTCGTGGGGCAGTTGCCCCACAACAGGCGTAATCGTCACCCGCTCATCGCCCCAAACTACCAACTTCTCACGGAAAACGTTGATCGTCACGTATCCTGGTTGAGGTGCCTCAACACGTCGTCGTAATCGTCGTCCTTAATCGTGAACCAGTTTTCCGGCTGGGGGAAGGTGGCGTGCTGTACCTCGTCCACGTACTGCTTGAGTCCGTTCAGGATCACGCTGCCCGCGTCGCCGTAAACCTTCGCCATTTTCGGCTTAAAACGCGGGTATAACCCGAACATGTCGTGGAAGATCAACAGTTGCCCGTTAGCGTGCGGGCCGGAGCCAAGACTGATGATCGGCACGTGCGCGCGCTCGGTGATCAACTGGCAGATACGGTCCGGCACCATTTCCAGCAAGATCGCGTATGCGCCCGCTTCTTCGAGGATTTTCGCGTCTTCCACGATACGCGCGCCGCGTGCGGCATCGCGGCCCTGCACGCGGAATCCGCCCAGGCTGGACGCGCTCTGCGGCGTCAGCCCCAGGTGGCCCATGCACGGAATCCCGGCGGCGACGATCCCGGCGACGCGGTCGGCCATTTCGCGCCCGCCTTCGAGCTTGACGGCATCGCAGGCGGCTTCGGCCATGAAGCGCCCCGCGTGACGGATGGCGGTTTCGACCGACGGTTGGTAGGTCATGTAGGGCATATCCCCGATCAGCCAGGCGTTTGGCGATCCGCGCCGGACGGCTTGCGCGTGGGGGATCATGTCGTCCATGGTGACGGGCAGCGTGCTTTCATAACCGAGGATGGTCATACCCAGGCTGTCGCCAACCAGGATCATCTCCACGCCCGCCTGTTCTTGCAGGTAAGCGGTCGGGAAGTCGTAGCAGGTCAGCATGGTGATCTGCTCACCTTTGGCGTACTTGTTGAAAAGATAGGGCAGGCTAACTTTTTTACGGTCTGGCATAAAATAGTCTCTCCTTAACTGACGAAATCTTGCTCTAAGTTTAACCGGGATCGGCGCGAAATAAAACTCCTGGCAGGGCTGCCGTGCGGCTGCTGGTTTACCCCTCCCTAAATCCCTCCCCGTAAACGGAGAGGGACTTAATAACGCGCGCGTCCAGGAACGCCCGCTTTCTCCGCGTGCGGGAA
>CAYMTN010000090.1:0-19301 GCA_964393335.1 uncultured Anaerolineaceae bacterium | reverse complement strand
TTTCATGTGTCTGAGCTTATCCTCACCCCGCAAGTTAATCAAGTTTGGGTACTAGTACCCCGGTGATGAAGTTTTCCAGCATGGCCATACGGATCACCATGCGCGGGGGCAAACCAAAGGCAAACATGGTGGCGATCTCGCGGGCGCGTTCGCTCAAGTTGATGGCGGTCGAGTTAAACGCGATCAGAAATGCCAGCGCCAGCACGGCCATTTTCACGCCCGACAGGAACCGGATCACTTCGTTCAGCACGGATTGCAGCGAATCGACAGCTTCACGGACGGCGACCACCGATGCCACGTGCGGCGATTGGAACAGCGCATTTTTGGCCGCCAGCGGCGTCACATTCCGATCCGGCAGAACATGGATCAGATTCGTGGTACCGTCCAGGCCTAACATTCCGGCCTGGCTGCGATCCATGTATACGAACGTGCGCCAGGGATCGCCGTGCAGCCCGGTAACCTGTACGTCAGTCCGCACCATGCGATATTCCGACGGCCCTTCGCGGCGCGGATGTTCGAGCGTTACGGTATCGCCGACCGTGATATTCAGGTCGCGCGCGGCGCTTTTTGATAACAACACGCCGGGTAATGGTCCCACACTGCTCGCACTGCCTGCCGCAATGGTGGGACTCCATACCGGATTTTGAAGATCGAGTGCCTCAAGGATCACCGGAAATGTTGTGTTGCCATGCCGTACGGTGCCCGGCAGCCGGATGGCGAGCGTGCCGGTCGTGATTTCGGGTAACTGCATGAGGGCTTGCACCGGCTGCGAGTCGACGGCATAGATTGTATTCAGGAAGACGGTCAGCCGGTCAGGGCGACCCTGGTAGGCTTCCCGCGCGACGCTGTGCATGCCGAGGATGGCCGTATCCGACATGCCAACCAGCCCGACCAGCGTGGTGATGGCTGCCGCGCCTCCCAGGATGGTCAGCAGAGTGCGGCGCGGCGCGCGCAGCAGGTTGCGAAGCGGCATGTACAGAAAGCTCTTGCCGAATGGCAGCGACCCGATCAGCGGTGACAGGCCGTTATTTTTGGCGATCAGGTGCCCGGTCCGGATGGCGTCTACCGGCAGCACACGTACCGCACGCCAGACCGGATAGACTGTCGCCACAAACGGCAGCACCAGTCCCATCAGCGCCGCTTCAGTGAAGATTCGCGGTTGGAAAAGCGAGGTCACGACCGGCAGCGGAATCAGATCACCTATCCAGACAACCGTTAACCTGCCGACCACCAGGCCCAGGATGAGTCCAAAGATCGCTCCTAACGCGGCGATCTGCGCGCCAACCAGCAGCGGGCGTATGGTCAGCACGTAAGGCGACACGCCCAGCGCCATGCCGATCCCGATTTGCCGCCGCTGTGTCTCGATGATGCGGCTTACCAGATTGAACGCACCAAACATCGCCCCGGCCATGAACAGGATGATGATAATGTCATAGACTTGCTGGTTCATGGCGATAGAGTGATACATCAGGCGGTAGATCGCGTCATCGGCTGCGTTTCGACTGGGACGCCCAGCACTGTTTCTAACTCGGCGCGTATTACGGCGAGGTCGGCGTCGTCGTCCAGCGTTATCACGAGGTCGTTCGCCATGCCGGGATGGCCGGTGAGGGCCTGCGCGGTCGCGCGTGACACAAACATCACGGCAAAACCGGCCTGCGCCCACATGCCGCCCTCGTTGGTCAGGATCATGAAGTATTCGGGGGACATGCCCAATCCGACATACGTGACCGCCATGCCGCCGCTCAGCGCGATCTGGCCCTGGGGTGGCAGCTTGTAGTGGTCGGCAAAGTGATATTCGACGATGGCGACCGGTTGGCCGGAATCGGCGGCGGTCAGCGTGCGTCCTGCATTGACGTGGATGCCGTTGACGTGCGGCATGCCGCCAGCCACGTCGACGCCCACCAACTGGCCGCGTACAAGAATATCATCGTCGTTTTCACGCGGGACGCTCACGAAGGTTGGCTCGATCAGCCGTGTTTCGGTTGCCGTGATCCACGCGGCATGTTTGACCGACCGTACGGCTTGCAGCAAGTCGCTTTCGTTTTTGTAACTGCCGGGCGGCAGCGCGGCGTGCAGATCGTACATGTTCAACAGCGCGTAACTGGCGTCGGTCGAGTGAGTGCGCCAGGGGGTTGTGCTGCCCAGGCCGACATAGACGCTGGTCCCCAGGGCGATAATCAGCGCCACAGCGCTGACTTGCAGCCAACGCTCGCGTAGATCACGCCAGGACCACCGTATCCATAGGACCAGTCTAGCCATCGTGCGCTCGCGGCATCCGCTCGTTTAGCTCTCCCCGTAGACGGGAATCGCGGCCCCGTTAATGGCGCTGGCTTCATCCGATGCCAGGAACCGGATCACATTGGCGATTGCCTCCGGCGTCACCCACCGGCTGTGATTGGCGTTGGGCATGGCGTCGCGGTTCTGCGGCGTGTCGATGGTGCCGGGCAGCACGCAGTTGACGTTAATTCCCTGGTGCTTCAGTTCGGCTGCCATGCTTTCCGTCAGGCGCACGACGGCGCTTTTGGACGCGGTGTAAGCGGCTTGTTTGGCGGTTCCAGCCAGCGCGGCCCGCGCCGCGACGTTGATGATTTTACCCGTGCCGCGTTCCAGCATGTGCGGGACTACCGCGCGTCCCAGGATAAACGCCGAGCGCGCGTTCAGCGTGAGCATAAAATCCCACGTATCGAGCGGGGTTTCATGCACCGGCGTTCCGGCGCGGTAGCCGCCGACTGTGTTGGCGACCACGTCGATCTGCCCGTATTGGCGGAGTACACTCGCCACCATCTGGGCGACCGAATCGGCGTCGGTCAGGTCGGCGGACGTGATGAGCAGCCGGTCGGCTGGAATGCCGGCGAAGGTTTCGCGCAGCCCTTCGGCGTGACGTTCGACCAGCGCCAGTTTTGCGCCCGCCTGGGCGAATGCGCGGGCAGTTGCGCCGCCCAGGTTGCCGCCTGCTCCGGTTACCAGGACAACCCGATCCGTAAAATCGGCCATGATGTTTACCTCGCTGTCTGTCTGTCCGGCGTGTGTTAACCCCGCTGCTGGCCCCGATCCATGTACATCTCCAGAAGTTTCACGGCCATCGAAAGCGAGACCGTCAGCGTGAGATACGTCAAAGCGACCACATTGTACACCTGGAAAAATGTAAACGTGCTGGCGGCATACGTTTGGCCCTGGCGGGTAATGTCTTCGACGCCCAGGATCGATACGAGCGAGCTTTCTTTGAGCATGGCGATAAAATCATTCGCCAGCGGCGGGATCACAACACGGATTGCCTGTGGGAGCACGATCAGGCGCATCATTTGCCAGTGAGTCATGCCCAGGCTGCTGGCCGCTTCGCGCTGCCCAACGCCGACGCTGTCGATCCCGGCGCGAAACACTTCAGAGAGAAACGCGCTGTACGAGATCGCCAGTCCGATGATCGCGCGGTAGGTATTGGGAAAGTCGCGCGTTTGGAAGTTGGCCAGACGGTGGCCGATGCCCTGAAACGTGATATGAAACAGCGTGCTGTCCGTGATGTTGACCGTAATCTTGATCCAGGTCAGCCACTCGCCCAGGTCATTGGCTAACATGATTAACTGTGGAATGGCTGCCAACGCCATGTAATAGACCAGCACCAGCGTTGGAATGCCGCGCACGGCCTCGACATAAAACGTTACTACTTGATAGACGACAAAACTGGAGGAACGGCGCAGCAGCGCGACGATCAAACCCAACGCCAGCGCAACCGCGTAAGCGACGAGCGAAACCCAGATCGTCGTCCAGATGCCCTGTTTGACGGCGTTCCATACAATCGGGTAGGGGTATTTGTTGGACACGCTGGACGCAAACACGATCACCATCAGCGCCATCATCAATAACCACCAGGGCGCGCGTGCCAGGCGGTGAATCAGAATGTTCTTCTTCTGAGGATTGGGGCGCGACGCGGGCGCTGTATCATAGGTGACTGCCATGCTAACACATCCAGTACGTACACCATGCTTCTGCCTGTGCCGACCGCGCACACGACAGATCAGGTCAGGGAGACTGCCCTATGATACTTGGCGTCCAGGATTACTTCAACCTCCGCGCTTGACGGTGTTCGCACTCCGCCAGGGCGTGGGTTATAATTCATCCAGCGTAGACCCAGACGGACGCAGGGAGTCAGATCGTCGTGAAACTTGACCGCAAAATGGTAGAACGTATTGGTGAGCTGGCGAAACTGGACCTGACCGACGACGAAATCGAACTGTACGCCGGTCAGCTTTCACAGATTCTGGATTATGCCGAACGTTTGCAGGCGCTGGATACCGACGCCATCTCGCCGACGGCGTCTGTGCTCCCACTGCGAAATGTGCTGCGCCCGGACGTGGTCCAGCCGTCGCTGCCGCGCGATGAGGTGCTCGCCAATGCGGCAGATGCGGCAGAGGGCCAGTTCCGCGTGGATGCCGTGCTCGAAGACAACTGATTCGTCCCAGGGGTGAGGAAAAAGCCGTGAGTTCCAACAAGTCGCCCGGTCGTTTGTTGATCATTGAAATGGATGCCCGGCTGGCAGAAACGCTAAGCCAGCACTTTGACGCGGAGGGCTACGAGATTCTCACGGCATTGACGTGCCAGGAGGGTATCACGCTTGCCCAAACGTCCCGGCCCAACCTGATCTTGCTGGCGACACGCATGCCAGATAAGTCCGGCCTGGATACGCTGCGCGTGCTGCGCGACAAGCCGCGTACCGGGCACATCCCCGTGATGGTGCTGGCCGGACGGCAGGAAATTGTCTTGCAGAACAAGCTCCTCGAAGAGGGCGCATATGATTTCATCGAGAAGCCGCTCGACCTGGATATTTTGACGCTGCGCGTGCGTAATGCGCTGCGCCGCGCGGAACGAGAAGGGTTGACCGAACCGCGCACCGGCCTGCCTACCGGTCGTTTGATCCAGGAACGCGTGCAGGCGCTGGAAGATGAACTCGGCTGGTACCGGATCGACCTGACGATTGCTGATTTTAGCGTGTTCCGCGACCTCTACGGTTTTGTGACAGCCAACGAGGCGCTGCGCTTCGCCGGCAATTTGATCGCCCAAACCCTGAATGAGCATGGCAGTTCGGATGATTTTGTAGGACACGTCACCAATTCCGAGGATTTTGTGATCGTCACGACGCTGGCCGATGGGCCCGATCTTTCCACCGCGCTGGCCAACCGTGTGACGCAGGAATTAGAGTCGTTTTACAACTTCATGGAGCGCGACCAGGGATATGTGATGGTCGAAGACGGCAGCGGAGAGCGGGTTTGCAAACCGCTGATGTCGGCCCGGATCACAACCAGCCAGGGCGCTCCAGACCCTGACGCGCCCGCGCGCCACCCGGCCAGCCCTCCGCCCGATCCCTGGGTCGATGCCGTTGACGACAGCGATACCGGAACGGACGGCGAATCGCCCGGTTCTCCCTTCAGTTGGTAATCCTCCGCCCTGACCGGTCGGATTTTTACTCCCCGTCGATCAAAGTGCCGACTGCCTTACCTTTAACCGCGTCAAGCAGGCTGTTATCGTCCCAGATGTTGAGCACGATCAACGGCAGGCGATGATCCATGCACAGCGTGATCGCCGTCAGGTCCATGACACGCACGCGGTATTCAATCGCTTGAGAATAGGTCAGGCGGTCAAAGCGCTGGGCATCGGGGTTTGTCTTGGGATCATCGGTATACACGCCGTCAACCTGCGTTCCCTTGATGATCACGTCCGCGTTGATTTCCATCCCGCGTAAGGCGGCGGCGGTGTCGGTCGTGAAGTAAGGATTACCGGTGCCGCCCGCAATAATGACGACGCGCCCTTTTTCCATGTGCCGGATCGCGCGCAGCCGGATGTACGGTTCAGCGACCTGGTTCATCGTCACGGCGGTTTGTACACGGGTCGGGACGCCAACTCGTTCCAGCGCATCTTGCAGCGCCAGCCCGTTCATGACGGTGGCGATCATACCCATGTGGTCGGCGGTGGCCTGCGCCATTCCGCGCTGAACGCCCTGGCTGCCGCGCCACAAGTTGCCCGCGCCAATAACCAGCGCAACCTGGACGCCGAGGTCGTAGACATGCTTGATTTTTTCGGCAATGACAGCGGCCTGGTCGGGATCAATGCCCAGGCCGTGCGGGCCGGATAACGCCTCGCCACTCAGTTTTAAGACAATCCGCTGGTAACGTGGGGTCGGTTGCTGTTCGGTTTGAGTCATAACGGGATACTCTCCTGCTTGATGTCGGACTGTGAGCGCATGTGAACAGGTCAATGGGCACAAAAAAGGGGATTAGGTTGGGTGGTCCTAATCCCCTTTCCGTCAAACATTGGGCGGTTACTCTACCTCAGGTCCGGTCCCTTCGCCCACCTCAAAGCGAGCGAAGCGACTGACGACGATATTCTCACCCAGTTCGGCGATAGCCTGGGTGACCATCTCACCAATGGTCAGGCTGTCGTCTTTGATGAACGGCTGTTCAAAGAGCACCATGTCTTCGTAGAACTTGTTCATGCGGCCATCCACGATTTTCTCGACAATCGCTTCTGGCTTGCCCTCCTCCAGGGCGCGGCGGCGCTGGAGATCGCGCTCGGCTTCGACGATGGCTGCGGGGATATCCTCGCGCCTGGCATACTGCGCGTTCAAATTGGCGATCTGCAGGGCGATATCATTTGCCAGCGTGCGGAATTGTTCGGTGTTGGCGACAAAATCCGTCTCGCAGTTTAGCTCAAGCATCACGCCCAGGCGGTTATTGTGATGCAGGTACGCGTGTACGATCCCTTCGTTGGCCGCGCGTCCGAGTTTTTTCGCCGCTTTCGCCAGGCCTTTTTCGCGCAGGAACTCAGTGGCCTTTTCCATATCGCCGCCAAACTCAACCAGCGCGTTTTTGCAATCCAGCGGACCAGCCCCGGTCATCTCACGCAGTTCTTTAACCATTTGCGCCGTAACTGTCATCGGCTATGCACCCTCACTTTTTTCCGAATCGTCCTTTTTGACTCCGTCATCCTCGTCATCCTCGTCGATGAAGTCGAGGTCACCGCTGCGCAGCTTCGCCAGGGTGGATTCACCCAGGTATGCTTCGTCGTCATCGTCCATATCGGCGATTGCTTCGGTGAAATCCATATCCGTCTCTTCCATTTCCGCGTCATCGGCACGGGTCTTGCGCAGCGCGATGCCTTCCAGCACGGCGTCTGCGATTTTGCCCGTCAGCAGTTTGATGGCGCGGATCGCGTCGTCGTTGGCCGGGATCAGGAAATCAATCGGATCGGGATCGCAGTTCGTATCAACCAGCGCGATCACCGGGATTTGCAGGATGTTGGCTTCGCGGACGCCAGTTTCCTCACGGCGAACGTCAACGACATAAATGAGATCGGGCAGGCGTTTCATGGTGCGCAGACCGCCAAACCGCAAGTCGAGTTTTTCCATCTTGCGGTCGAGCAGCAGGCGTTCTTTTTTCGTCAATTGGTCAAAGACGCCCTCTTCGCGCTGGCGTTCCAGGCGTTTCATCGTTTCCAGGCGTTCGCGGACAGTACGCCAGTTGGTCAGCGTACCACCCAGCCAGCGCTGGTTGACATATGGCATGCCGCAGCGCGCGGATTCGCTGGCGATGGTTTCTTGCGCCTGGCGCTTGGTACCGACGAACAACACCGTACCGCCGTCGGCCACTGTGTCGCGCACCACCGCGTAAATTTCGTCGATGAACACGATGGTCTGTTGCAGGTCGATGATGTGGATTCCGTTGCGTTCCGTGAAAATGTACGGCTTCATCTTCGGATTCCACTTGCGGGAGCGGTGCCCAAAGTGGACACCCGTCTCCAACAGGGCCTTCATAGAGATTACTGGCATTTGGAAAATCCTCTCGATTGTGTTTGAACGTTCACACCATTCACCCCCCGCCGGAATCTGCCACGACCGGCAGACAACACAGGCGGAGTCCTGGTGTGTGTTATTAGGCTGTCAAACGGCATGCTGCGCCGCATGGTAACCCGGCGCAGCATTGTAGCATAAGCTGAGGGCAACAACAAGACCCGGATTGGCTGCGCCAGACTGACACGCCAGCCTGACGCGTTAAGTGCCTGAGGCGGCCAACAGGTCATTTACGGCTGCTGTGAGCTGGTCTTCGGTCTGGTACCCGATCAGCGTTCTGAAAAGGTCGCCCTGGGCATCCAGCAGCACGATCATGGGGATGCCGGTAACCCGGTATGTGATCGCCAGGTCATTGGTTGAGCGTTGATCGATGTTCAAGACGTGGAAATCGATCCGGTCCTGGTAGTTTTCTTCAAGCCGTCGCACGGACGACCGCATCGCATTGCACGTACTTCACCACCAGGCATGGAATTCGATGAAGTGTGGCTTGCCCTGGTTGACGATTACATACGGTGCGGCATCCTGTGTAGGAGACGCCACCAGATCGGCAATCGCGGTCAATGTGCCCATCGGCCCGGCCATTGTCGGCATCGGCGTCGCTGTCCTCAGCACGCTGATGGCCGGTGTTTCAGATGGGCCGCTTGCCAGGGCGCTAACCGCTGTGCCGAGTTGTGCGCCAGCCGCCGTCGGCAGCGCAGCCATACGCCGTAGCGTCTCGCGTTCTTCTGCACTGCACGCCGCAATGATGAGCACGACAAGCCCGGCAGTGATCGCCAAGAGTAGGGTTCTGTGTTTCAAATATGCTGGCTCCTTTGCTCTCCGTACGGACTCATTGTACTCCTTCGGAGTCACAAAGATCAATCACCGTTGAACGATCCTGGCTCAGGGAGTCCGGCTAGACGGTTCCGCTTCGATGGGGATTTCATCGGAGCCGGGCGTGAGGGCTTCGAGACCCCATTGTGCCATTTCTTCCATCACCGCGTAACTGGTCATGTCCAGGTGAATGGGAGTCAGCGACACGTATCCGTTGTGCGTTGCCCACATATCGGTACCCTCTTCGGTCATGTCGCCACTGGGTGCTTCCCCGCCGATCCAGTAGTACGGGCGTCCGTAGGGGTCCATCCGTGTGATTAACGCGTCGTTGTAGGTGCGCAGGCCCTGTCGCACGATCTTAAACCCTTTGATCTGCTCCAACGGCAGCGGCGGGATGTTGACGTTGAGCAGTGTCAGCGACGGCAGCTTTTTATGCACGCCCAGCCTGATCACCTGCCGTGCGATGATGCCTGCGGCGGTGTAATCGGCATCTTCCGAATGATCGACCAGCGAAAACGCTACCGCCGGTTTGTGCCAGATCACGGCTTCAAAAGCGGCTGAGACGGTCCCGCTGTAGGTCAGGTCTTGCCCCATATTCGCTCCCCGGTTGATCCCGGAGACAACCAGGTCGATCGGGTCCTTGATGAAGCCTAACACCGCGACGGCGACTGAGTCAGACGGTGAGTCGGATGTGGCATACGCCTCAACGCCCGGCACTGGGAACGGCACCGGATCAATACGCAGCGGTTTGTGCATGGTCTTGCGGTGCCCAATGGCGCTGCGATTTTCTTTGGGGGTTATGACGGTCACTTTTCCGAACGGCAGCATGGCTTCGGCCAGTGCTTTGATGCCTGGTGCGCCGACGCCATCATCATTTGCTACGACAATATGCATGGTCTTCTACCCATTTTCTACTGGTACGGTTTCTGTTTCTATGACGCGTGGATTGTAGCATGTCCCGTTGGCACTTCCCATAAAAACGGTGATAACAGCCCATTAACGCCTGGGGAAATTTTGTTTATTTCAGGTTGGAACGAGCGGTTTCGCCTCAGCCCATGATCGCACTATAATACGTCTATACCTATTCCGGCGTGAGGGGCACAGTCGTATGGACCCGGTGCAGGCACTTGCTTTCTTTTTCACTGGCGCGTTTCTGATCGTTCTGGTAACGGCGGTAACGTATGCGCTGTCGGTGCGCCCGCGGTTGTTGGAGTCTGGCGTTTTAGGTGATGCGGGTGTATCAGGTGCGGGCGTGTTGGATGATGGGCTGCGTGACGAACTGGCCGAGCAGCGAGTGGCTATCGACCGGTTGAACACAGCGCTGGTTCATCATGCCGAACAGTTGGCGGCTGGCGCAGCGCGTGCGGTGCCCGGCGATGATGCCGCCAGCTTGCACGCTGTGCTGCGCTCGCAGTCCGATGCGGTCGGGCAGTTGATGGCGCTGCTGCGTGCCCAGGCGGATCGGTTGGATGGCGTTGACGAACACCTGGCCCAGCAAGATGAACGACTTGTACAGATCGCCAGCCGCTTTGAAAGAACCGGCGACTCCCTAAGCCTGCCGGATCAGGGCCAGCTTGCTGCCCTGATCCAGTCACAGGCCGAGCGCCTGGTGACGATCAGCACGCGGCTGGATGCGTGGGGAGCGGTCAGCGCGCGCGCCGATCAGACGCTCTCCGAACATGCGCGTATTCTGGCTGAGCTGGATCGGGAGCTGGCTGCTCAAGCGGAGAGCGTCCAGCGGCTGGATGCCAGAGTCGGTGAACATACCAAAATGCTGGTTACGGCGGCCACCGAACGCCGCGAGCAAGCCGGGATTCTGGAGCGCCTGCTGGCCCAGGTCGGGCAGTTAGTGCCGCTCGTGAACCGGGTGGTCAATAACCCGCCGCGCCCCGGTCAGGACCGTCTGACCGATGTTAAAGGCATTGGCCCGGTGTACGCCGGGAAGTTATACGAGGCTGGTATCCAAACGTTCCGGCAGCTTGCGGCCATGACACCTGTCGAACTCTATACGTTGATCAGCGAACCGAAATGGCGCATGCGCTCGATTGATGCCGAAAGCTGGATCGAACAGGCTGAACATCTGGCATCACAGCGCGAGAAAGTTGAGAACATTTCGTGAACGCCGATTTTCGCCGCCGCCTGGTCCGCCGCCTGGACCTGCTGTTTTTTGTCGGATTGTTGACGACGTCAGGATTGGCGGCGCTGCTGTTTTGGACGCAGTTTTACGACAGCGAAAACGAGACTGTCGCCATGAAGTCTACCGTCACGCTGACCGCCACCGCGACGTTTACGAACACGCCCACCGACACGATTACGCCGGCCGCTACAAGCACGCCACTCTTAACCGTGACGTGGACTGCAACCGCAGCCCCTTCGAGGACCTTCACGCATACGCCGACTGCCACCGCCACAGATACGGCGACTGCCACGCCGACCGCGACCGCTACCAATACGGCGACTGCCACGCCAACAGATACGGCGACCCATACGGCCACCGTGACGCCATCTCCCTGGCCGACTCCGTTTGTCGCGCCGCTGGCCCTGGCCGAAACATATGCCGGAGAACCGGTCGTGATCAGTGGCACGGCGCAGCCCGGCGACCTGATCCAGGTAGTCGATCAGGAAGCCGTGCTGGCGTCGATCATCGTGGGGGCGGATGGTGCGTGGACCGTTGAATTGTCGCTATCTGAAGGGGCCCACAAACTCTCGGTGGTTGCTATCAGCCCGGATGGGGCGGCGAGCGCCAGCGTGCCGGTTGGCTTCCAGGTAAGTGACGCGCCGACCGCGACTCCGTCGCCAACGCAGACGCTCACTGCCACTCCTACGGATACTGATACACCAACCGCTACCGCTACGGGCACCGCCACCGCCACCCCTACGGCGACCGCTACCGCAACTCCAACAGCGACCGCCACGCCGACCGCTACGGCTACCGTTACTCTGACAAGCACGCCCTCGCCCTCGCCATCCGAGACACCGACCGAAACCCGCACGGCGACGGTGACACAGATTGCAGCGCTGCCTACGGCGGTTGAACAGACGGCGACCGCCAGTACAACGCCGACCGCGACCATAACCACGACAGCTATTCCGACAGATACTCCTACGTCTGTTCCGGCGGCTACCGAAATGCCTACGTCAAGCCCGGTCCCGCCCAGCAAAACGCCGGTTCCGCCGACCGCCACGCCGACACAGACGCCCACGTTAACCTGGACACCCAGCCCCACGCCACTGCCGCCGACGGCAACCGAGGCCCTGATCGCTGTGGTGCCATCCGCGACTGCGACTCAGACGCCGACCGCCACGCCCGAACTGCTGATGCCGCCCCAGCTTGCCGAACTACCTCCGACTATCCCGCTGGACAATACCGTGCTGATCAACGGACTCGCGGGGCCGGGACAGACGGTGGATGTCACGGTCAACGGCGCGCCGATCGGCAGCGCGCCCGTTCAGCCGGATGGAACATGGGCGCTCACCTGGCAGAGCGCGGTGGCTGGTCCCGCCACGATCAGCGCCGTAGCGATCAGCGGCGACCAGACCAGCGGCCCGGCCACGATCCAGACGGAATTTGTGGTTTCCCACCCGCGCATTGATGCGCCGGCATCCGGTGAAGTGTATGCGCCCGGCCCTCTAACCGTGCGTGGGATAGCCCAACCCGGCGTTGCTGTGGACGTGCTGAAGCAGGCATCGGGCAGCGTGTTGGGTTCGGCGGCTGTATCCGCTCATGGGGCATGGCAGGTGACGGTGAACTTGCAGGGAGAGGGACCTGTCACCCTGGTAGCGGTTGCATCCGGCCCTGATGGTTCGACACAGACCTCTGATCCGGTTATGATTACGCTGGCTCCACCTGTGCAGCCTGACACCGGAGTCATGCTGGCTGGTGACCCGGACGAAACCGGGCGCGCATTTACGGCACTGGTTGCGCTGCTGTTGTCGGCGGGTGGATTTAGCGCGTATTTTGCCGGGCGGCTGCTGGTCATGCTGGCTGGAGATCGTCTGAAGCCACGCTAAAAGCCTTCAAATGACCTTGATAGGTGAATAGGTGCAAGGAAAGGATTCCGGCATGGGTCTCTCACGACGGCGCCTGATTCTTGGATTCGCGGTGTTGGTTTTGTTTGGATTCGCGGCGGCGTGGGCAGCTTTTTCGCATTGGCTTGATCCGGGGGACAAGGGTGATACGTCCACCGATCTGGTTACGCCGACCATCGCCGCGCAAACGGCGCGCGTGTTCGACGTATCGCCCGGCGAATCACAGGTCAATTTTGTCACCAAGGTGCGCGGAATCGAATTGTCGGGCGTGTTTCCGGTTGACGCGGGTACCATTACACTCGAACCAGTCGGGGATGAGCTGCGCGTCCTGGTGCGGCTGAACATTGATGTCGATCATGTCGATACCGGCCAACCGGCAGTTGACCGGGTGCTGCGCGGGGCAATGGCGACCGGGGATTATCCGCTGGCTTTTTACGTGGCATCCTCGCGGGACTTGGTGCCGGTCACGGAAGAACAAATCGAGTTTTTGTTGGATGGTGAACTGGAAGTGCATAACGTGTCGCATGTGCACGCGATGGCGATCACGGCTCAGTTGGTCGGACATGACATGAAGGCCACCGCGACCTCTGACCTTGATCTGGCGAATCATGGGGTGGAGTTCCCGTCGTTCATGGGCAGCACTACGATCCAGCTTACGGCGCGATTGCAGGCGTATGAGGTTCAGGGTATTGAAAACGGCACGCCCTAATCCGCCAGCCGGAATGCATACGGATGGCCGGATGTGGTGACACGTGATCACGCTGACCGGCGCTATAGGGGTGCCGGATGGCGTGCCAGTTCTGGATATGGGCAGCCAAAATCAAGCGGGGTACCTGAATGAATATTCGAGAACCGCTGGTTCATGCGACATATTTTTACCTGCGTGAAGCGCCCGGCGACAGTTTGGCGCGTCGCCTTGAACGCCATGAATCGTTTGTCGCGGACGCGCGTCACCGGTTGCAGTCGCTGGCCGGTTGGCTGGCCATACCTGAGCCAGCCTTGCCACCGATCCCCTTGTGGGAACATGAGCCGCCGCTGCACATTCAGCCGTTGATGCAAAGCGGCGAGTTGGAAGGGCGCACCAATGCGTCGGCCCTGCTGGGCGCGTATGTCTTGCGTAACATGCTGCTGCTGCGCGTGATCATCGCGCGTGCGGGTGAGCACGATCAAGTCGTCTGGCCGATGCTGGATGCAGCCCTGGGCGAGCTGCCTGTTACGCCGTCCTGGTTGCATACGGCACGTTATTGGTGTGCTGTCGCACCGCGCCCGCCGGAAGACCTTGAACACGAGCGGTTGCAGCCGGTGAAAACACCGTTTGGCGTGTTGTGTTTGGGGCAAGGCGATGCTGCACATCTGCTCGTCTATCCCGACGCACGTACAGAAAACCGCGCTAACTCATTTTTAGGGACGGTAGCGGCGCAGATCGATTGGTATGCCGTGCAAGCACGTCACCGGCTGGACGCGTATGAAGATCACGCCTCGAATGTCACGCGTCACCAACAACAGGCGGCACAGGAATGGCATGCCGCGCCGGGAGCGGGGCGGTTGCAGTCGCTGGCTCCCCTGCACGCTGAGCTGGATGTGCTTGAAGTGGCTTACCGCGACATGTTGGCCGATCTGAGCGCGACACGCGCTGCTGCGCAGGACCTGCGGACCTTGATCGCCGGGTACCGTGCGGCGCTGATGCAAAACGGCTTGTGGGATGCTGCGCCGACGGTATGGCAAGCACAGACCGCGAATTTGGAGACAATGCAGACACGCATCGAAGCCGACGTGCAGTACGTCGAGTCAGCGCTGCGCCAGGCCGATCTCGTGATGCAGGTGATGCAGACGCGGGTCAGCCTGCTGCACGGCGAGCGCGAACGGCTGCTGATTTACCTGGTCGGGCTGATCGGATTGGCCGTACTGGCGGTGCTGGTAGCCGATACGAATCTCGCCCGCGTGGCGGTGCGGCTGGTGGCCCTGCTGATTGCCGCCGGGATCGGGTGGGGCGCGTGGCAGGTGCGGCGTTCGCGTCTGCCATAGGCGGGTCTATTGTACGGCACGCAGCGCCGGGTAATAGGCCCGGAACCGCGCATACCCGTTGTCGTATATCACCTTCTGAGCAGGATTGGGCATTTCGGTCGGGCCGTAGCGGACACTGTGCGCGACGGCTTCTGCCAGTTCGTTGAATACGTGCGTGCCCAAACCGGCCAGCATCGCCGCGCCCACCGCGGTATGCTCCCGGCCTTCGACGGTCTGCAGCGAAACACCCAACACACTTGCCAGAATCTGACGCCAGAGGACGCCCTGTGAACCGCCTCCGCCAATCAAAAAATGATCGGGAATCGGGCCAGTATCGCGCAGCGTCAGCAGGCAGTCACGAAACGCATACGCCACGCCTTCGAGCACCGCGCGCGTGATGTGCGCCCGGCTGTGCCGTGTCGTCAATCCGATCAGCGCACCCGTCGCACTGGGGTCCATGTATGGCGTGCGTTCTCCTTCCAGGTAGGGCAGGAAGATCAGCCCTTCGGCCCCGGCGGGAACCTGTTCGGCTTCTGCCAACAGATCGGCGTAGGAATAGGACTGCTCGTCATCGACGACGCAGCGCCACCAACGCAGCGCGTTCCCGCCGTTCAGGATCGCGCCCATCGTATACCAGCGATCTGGCACGGCATGGCAAAAAGTATTCAAGCGCAGCTTGGGGTCGATCATCGGGCGGTTGGAGACAATCGTCATTTGCCCGCCCGTGCCGAGCGTGATGGAACCGCGCCCGGCTTCGATAACACCCGCGCCGAGCAACAGCGCCGCCTGGTCGCTCGCGCCCGCCACGACCGGGATATCCGCCCGCAGCCCCAGGGCAAACGCCGGGTCCGGGCGCAGTTTGCCGATCACGGCTGCGGATTCGGACAGCGGGGGGAGTTTGTCAGGGGATATGCCGCACGCGTTCGCCAGTGTCTCTGACCACTGGCGCTGCCCGATGTCATACAGCCAGGTGGCCGAGGCATCGCTTGGTTCGCTGCTGATCTCCCCGGTCAGGCGCAGGGCGAGGTAATCTTTAGGCTGGACGACGACGCGTGTCCGCTCAAGCGTGTGGGGTTCGACCTCGCGCAGCCAGGCCAAACTGGCGGCGGCGAATCCTGGTGAGAGCCGGTTTCCGGCTACCTTGACGACGACCTCCGGCGGGACGCGTCCCAGAATCGTTTCGCATAGATTCGCGCTGCGGCGGTCCATCCAGATGATCGCCGGGCGGACCGGCTCCAGGTTGTAACCCAACAGCACGACGCCGTGCATCTGCCCGGCCAGGCCGATGCCCTGCACGCGCGCCGGTGAGACTCCTGCCTGCCGCAGCGCTTCCCGTACAGCCCCAATGGCTGCTTCCCACCATGCCTGCGGGTCCTGTTCGGCCCAGTGTGGACGCGGCGTCAGAATGCCGTAGCCTTCCTGGCCGACTCCGCGCAGGTCGCCGTTGGCGTCCAGCACGACACATTTGCTGCTCTGCGTGCCAACGTCGATGCCCAGTATTACGTCGGTGCGATCCGTGAGGCGCATCTGATTCCCCCCTTTGTTCCATCCTGTGCGTACTTTTTCCCAAAATCATGCGCGAATAAAATAAAAATAGCTTGAAGACCGTGCTAAAATCAAGTATACTTCGAGGTTGGGATTAGTAAATCGAGGTGAGTTTGATGCCAATCTATACCTACGAGTGCGCTGAATGTGGCGTGCGCTTTGATGCGCGGCAGAAATTCTCAGACGACCCCATCACGGAGTGCCCTGAGTGTGGCGGCCATACGCACCGTGTTCCCCAGCCCGTTGGCATTGTATTCAAAGGTGGCGGTTGGTACGCCAAAGATAGCCGGGGGCAGAGTAACCTGGCTGTACCGCCGAAAAAGGACAAAGAAGCCGATTCCGCGAATGGTAAGGCGGAGAAGTCTGACGCGCACGCCGGTTCGTCTCCGTCGGCAGATGCGTCGTCAGACGCGTCGTCAGGTGCTTCAAAGGATGCCTCGACGGATTCGAGCATGGCGGAAAAAGGCTCAGATTGACGGCTGCTGCCAGCGTGCGTGGCAGTCGATGACGCGTATAAACCGAAAGACGGTTCCACCGGGAGCCGTCTTTTTTGTTGTAAAACGTGTGGGGGCTAGATTTGAAATCCGGCATTAGCACGCACGATTTTTTGTGTGTAGTTGTCCACGTAGGTTATCAATTTCTCGTGCAGTGCAGTCCAGTCATCGCTGGCTAGAATGTGGCGCATAGTCGTCAGATCGTCGGCAACACCTTCCATCAAAATTTGCGGGCAGTCTCCATAGACTGCGAACCATGCTTCGGTTGGGTTCAATCCCAGGCGCGTGATGCCCGGTGCAAACTCGCGTACTATAAACTCAAAATACTCTTGGTCCCTGCCTGGCTTGATATCCCAACTCAGCAGAAGTTTGATCATATCGATTTCGTTCCTTGTTGGCTGCCGGGTTAATGCCGGTAGTCTAACAGCACGATTTGTGTTTGGTCTGGCAATCCCCCTGCCGTAACGCGCAGGCTGGTTTCCTCCTGGATCGAGTTTATCCCCATTTCCTTCAAAAAGCGATCAACCGGATCAAGCTCTACCCGGCGGAGCACATCTGTCTGGAAGTGCATGGGGACGACGATGCTCGGCTCCAACACGCTGATCACTTCAGCCGCCTGGCCGGACGACAACGCGCTGCCACCGCCAACCGGCACCAGCGCCACGTCAATTGCCCCCAGGGCGTCGATCATGGATTGGCTTGGCACATGGTCCAGGTTGCCCAGGTGTGCCACCGTCAGGCCGTTGAAATCCAGCACGTAGACCACGTTGGGTAGGGGATTCTCAAGCGTCTTGTCGAAGGTGGTGACGCCAATGATAAACACGCCACCGATCTCATATTCGCCCGGCCCTTCTATGACGTGCTGGAAGCCTTTGACGGCTGCCAGGTTCGCATGGCCGGGCGCGTTATGGCTGACCGTCACGATTTCAGCCTTCAAATGCGGCACCTCGTACCCCAGGCTGTCATCAAACGGATCGGTTACCACCGACGCCTGCCCGCGATCACTGATCCGAAAACAACTGTGCCCATACCAGAGAATGTCCATGCCCTATAATCACCTATCTTACTATGCTCGATTTTAGCCGGAAATAGTCCGGATGAGAGCGCCAAGATTATACCGTATGTCAGATTCAGCGCCAACCTCCGTCTAATATGTTTCTGGGGGATCTTTAAGTGTATTCTCATCATTTTCCAACGAAAATTCTATGTTGCGGTGTTATGGTGGAGATGTTCGAAAAAGGGAGAGCGAAAACATGAGCAAGTATAAGTTTCTATCGATCTTTGCAGCTGTCATACTCTTGGCAGGTGTAGTAGTAGGCGTGTGGGAAGTCAAGGCCCAGGACGGTGTCGCTTCCGGATTGTCACCGCTGCCAGCGGCGGCTCCATACCAGCCGAACAGTGAAGAACTCAGCACCGCTGATCTCTATCAAAACGTGACCCAGTCGGTTGTGAATGTGTCGGTAACCGATGGTGCGACGATGCAGGGCACCGGCACCGGCTTTGTGGTAGATACTGCCGGCAACATCGTCACCAACAACCATGTTGTCGGGAATGCCTCATATATTGAGGTCACGTTTGTAGACGGCACAATTGTCGAAGCCACGCTGGTTGGGACCGATCCTGAGGCCGACCTGGCGGTGATTCACGTCGATCCCTCGGCGGTAAGTCTTCAGCCGGTTACCTTCGCTGATTCGAGCAATGTGTTTGTCGGGCAGCAGGTATTTGCCATTGGCAGCCCGTTCAATCAGGCGTTTACGCTGACATCGGGCATTGTGAGCGCGCTGGACCGCAGCCTGCAAAACTCGAATTCCTTCAGCATTCCGGAATTGATCCAGACCGATGCCGCCATCAACCCTGGCAACAGCGGGGGCCCGCTGCTGGACCATGACGGACATGTTCTCGGCGTCAATACGGCGATCTTGAGCGGATCGGACAGTGCGTCCGGTGTTGGCTTTGCGATCCCGTCAAACACGGTACGCCGCATCGTACCGTACCTGATCAAGGACGGCAAGTTTGAACATAGCTGGCTCGGCATTGCGGGTGGCACTCTGATGCCTGCTGAACGCAAAGCAATGGGATTGGACACCAATACGCAAGGCGTTATCGTCAGTGACGTTACGTCAAACAGCCCTGCTTCCAAGGCGGGTCTCGAAGCGGCGTCCAGCACGGTGAATACCCCGTTTGGTACCCTGCCGACCAATGGTGACGTGATCACGGCCATCAACGGCACGCCTGTCACGCAAATGAGCGATCTGATCAGCTACCTGGACGATCAGACGAGGCCGGGCGACACGGTGACGCTGAGCATTCTGCGCAACGGTAGCCCGATGCAGGTTCAGGCGACCCTGGCCCCGCGTCCAAGCCAACCGGCAGGTTAACTCACCGGCAGGGCACCCATAATCTTCCGAACACCGCCCAGGACAGCATCCCGGGCGGTGTTATTTATGGACCATGCGCGCTGCCACAGTCCAGCGCGTTTGATGCATCGGGTTCTCTGCCATACGCTTTCAGCCGGTCGATCACGGCTTCGTTTCCCAGCAGGGCGAGCAGACTAAACGTGCACAGGCCCATCGGCAGCA
>CAYMTN010000089.1:228-19629 GCA_964393335.1 uncultured Anaerolineaceae bacterium | reverse complement strand
CCCACCAGCCCTCGCCCCAGGCGCGCACGCCGCGCGCTGCCCAGGTATCCGCGTAGTCGCGCAGGCTGTCGTACACGCCGCGCGGCATCGCACCGAGGGAGTTGCTCACCATGTAATTTGTGTCGCTCAAAATCGGAAAGTGCTCACGCCAGGCCAACAGGGGATCGGCAGAGTGTGGACTGTTCAACAGGTTACCTCACACGATAGGGTTTGTTCCTGATTACACAATCGTCAAACTGATCACAGTGTAGACGAGATCAAGGGAAAAACCAAGTAACTTTCGGTCCCGATCAGAGTGATTGCATCCAATCGCCGCGGCTCCGCCCCTGGACCCCGCGCGGCGCGCGCCGCACAGGACAGTTTTCGGTCAAGCCTTTTCTCAAAAGGCTTGTGGGGCGTGGGGCAAAGCCCCAATCAGGTTTTGACGCGATTGCCTCGCGGTCCCGATACACAGTACAGGGTATCTGTTACACGTCATCACCGCCGATCCACGTAAACGGCCACTCGTCCGGCTGCTCGACCAGCCCGGCCTCAACCGGCGCGCGGAGCAGTTCGTACAGCGCATTACTGAGTTTGTATTCCGAGCGGTACGCCTGCTGGTGACCGCCCGCCTGCCACACCCGGTAGATCAGGCCGCCCCACACCGGGTTGTAGCGCAGCACCATATCCAACGCTTCGCCGTCCGACTGGCGGATCGTTTCCAGCAGCCGCGCCCGGGTGCGGGCTTTGACCGTGTCTAAAAAACGAACCAGCGCGGCATCGTCCGTTGGCCCGATCACCAGGCGGATCATGTCCGGCAGCACCACGTAGCCCCACAGCCTGCCAGGGGCGTCCGGGGCGCAGGCGGCGAGCGTTTCCGCCGCGATGCGTGCCAGCCGGGGATCGGCCAGCAGCGGCGCGTGGTCGGCCACGACCAGAATCACCTGCGCATAAAACCCATCCGCCGCTGGATCGTCTTCAACCATCGCCAACCAGTCCTGAGTTCGAATTGTTATAACCTGTATGAAAGACTTTCTTAAGAAATACCTGCTAAAGTCCATTGTATCAAGCAATCATGTTATCCACTCCCAGGTGAAAGGGACGAGTGTATGCGAACAAAATCCGACCTCATCCGTAGCGCTGGCAGCGGGGCGCTGGTAGGCGCGCTGCTCACGGCCCCGTTGATCGCGCTATTTTACCTCGCCGATCAAGCGGCAGGGCTGCCCTTCGTGGTGTACGACCTCTTCGACTGGCTGACGCGCATCCTGCCCGGCGAAATCGTCCCGCGTACCGTCGAATTTATGGTTAACATCATTCGTGACCTGAACCTGGGCGAAACGTCCAGCACGGGCAAAACCATCGAAAACGCGATGGCGGTGCTTACGTTCTTTGGCGGCGGCGTGGTCGCGGGTGCAGTCCTGTTTGTGGTCCTGCGCCGCTACGACATCCGCCTCAGGGGAAACAGCCGGACCGTTCCGGGCCTGATCACGGGCGTGATCATGGGCCTGCCGATGATCCTGATCAGCCGCCACGTAAACGTGACCGCCACCGCACCCTACTCGGCCAGTTTGTTCTGGCTGGTGGCTGCATTCCTGATCTGGGGTGCGCTGCTAAGCTGGTCGTATTTCGCCGCGTTTGAGCCGGTTCCGGTGGCAGCCGCAGGCGAAGCGCAACCGGCGGCAGCAACCGCCAGACCGGCTTCCGCCACGGTGCTCAGCCGCCGCGAGTTTTTGATCCGCGTGGGCGGCGCATCGGCCACGCTGGTCGTGATCGGGGCCGGGATGGGACGGTATCTCAAGTACCAGGCCGACCAGGATTATAAACAGTTGATCGCGCGGCGGCGCGCCGCTGCCAGCGAGATGCCCGTAGACCTGCCCAACGCAAACGATCCGGTCACACCTGCGCCCGGCACGCGGCCCGAATACACTCCGCTGGCGGACCACTACCGCATCGACATCAACTCGCGCCCGCCGGAGATCGACGGCAATAGCTGGCGGCTGGCGTTCAAGGGGCTGGTGGACAACCCTACGACGATGACGATTGACGACATCACGTCAAACTACGAGCCGATGCACCAATACGTTACGCTGGCGTGTATTTCCAACCCGATTGGCGGCGATCTGACCAGCACGATCCGCTGGACCGGGGCCAGCCTGCGCGACGTGCTGGCCGACGTGGGCATCCAGCCTAATGCTACACACCTGATGATCACGTCTGAGGACGGCTTTTTTGAGACGGTCGCGCTCGACCTGGTGAACGCCGATCCCAGGATCATGCTGACCTACAACTGGGACGGCATCCCGCTGCTGTATAAACACGGCTTCCCGCTGCGCATCTACATCCCTGACCTGTACGGCATGAAGCAGCCTAAGTGGATCACCAGCATCGAGGCCATCAATCACGACGAGGACGGTTATTGGGTCAAACGCGGTTGGGACAAAACAGCCCGGATGAACGCGACATCGGTCGTAGACGTGGCCGCCAGCGATATGACATTCGAGGCAAACGGGCAAACATACGTGCCGGTTGGCGGCATCGCGCACGCGGGCGCGCGCGGCATCTCGAAAGTCGAAGTGAAAGTCGATGACGGCGACTGGGTCGAAGCCAAATTACGCGCGCCGCTGTCTGACACGACATGGGTCATCTGGCGTTATGATTGGCCGTTTGACGCCGGGAACCACACCTTCCGCGTGCGCTGTTACGAAGGCGACGACACCATGCAGATCACCGATTCTAACCCGACGTTTCCCAGCGGCGCGACGGGCATCGACCGGCTGTCACGCGACATTTAACCATTACGCGACGGGTAACCACCGCGCGCAGGTAACCGTTATGCCCCAGGCAGCCGGAACGATCAGACGCCGGACTGCCTGGAGTTTTCCTCTTGCTCTGCCAGCAGATCGGCCAGCGGCACCGCTTCGCCGTCCGCGCCCAGGTCATCGACCAGACGCTGCTTGAGCGCCTGCCGCTCGTCGTCATCCAACAGGCTGAGCAGCAGCGCTACCCGCGCATCGCCATTATCAGCGGGCGAGCGCTTGGCTTTTTCCTGCTCGCTAGATTGCGATCCGCCCATGTGCAGTTGGTCGATCTGCGCCAGCCCCCACACCAACCAGATCGACATCGTGCACAAAAACGCGAGAACCGCGGCGGCGTTCGTCGCCCCGGAACTGCTCGTCGCCACATCGACCATCCCGACGCAGAACCATATCGCCAACGACGCGACCGTCATATAAAACACTCTTCGGAGCGTATCCACGTGTGATCGTCCTTTCACCCCTACGTGTATGGTCCTACCATTTTATTCTACGCACGAACGGCGATCCGTGTTGCAGGGCGGGGACTGTCAGGTGCCCGGCGGGAACAAGTAGTAGCGGTTTCAGCAGTCGTCCGGTAGAGTAGACACGGTCAGGGGGCCGCCGGTTGCCCCCTGCGTGCATTCTATAACCGACCGACAGGACATCGCATGAGCGTGGTTATCAGCGAACCAGTGCCCGCCAAAGCCGGGGAACAATCCCCACCGGCCAGCATGGCACGCGCCACCAGCATTATCGCGCTGGGTAACATCGCCAGCCGCGTATTAGGGCTGGTGCGCGAAATCATCCTCTCCGACCTGTTCGGCGCGGGCGCTGCCGTGACCGCCTACAACCTGGCGATCATCGTGCCGCGCAGCCTGTACGACCTGCTGATCGGCGGGCACGTCAATTCGGCGCTGGTGCCGGTGCTGAGCGAATACGCCGCCCGCAGCGAGGATCGCCGCGAGCTGTGGGAGCTGGTCAACGCCCTGCTGGGGATCGTGGTCGTGGCGCTGTGCGTGTTGGTGCTGGGGCTGGAACTGCTCGCGCCGCAGATCATCGGCATTGTCGCCAGCGACGAGGCCACGCCGGAAGTCATCCGGCAGGCCACCGACATGCTGCGCGTGACGGCTCCCGCGCTGCTGTTCCTGAGCCTGTTCGCGGTGCTGTCGGGTGCGCTGTACGCGCTGCGGCGTTTTACGTGGCCCGCCTTCGCATCCACCGTCTTTAACGGGACAATCGTGCTGGTGACGCTGGTGTTTGCGGGCAGCCTGGGTATCACCGCCGCCGCCGCCGGGTGGCTGATCGGCGCGTTGGTCCAGTTGGCGCTGCAAGGCCCCGGCCTGCGCGATGCCCGGCTGCGACTCCGGCTGCGCGGCGCGCTGACACATCCCGGCGTGCGGCGCATCGGCCTGCTGTACCTGCCGGTCATGGCGTCGCTGGTGCTGGACGTGCTGGTCAACCGCACGTTCAGTTATAATCTCGCCTCTGGCACGGGGGAAAACAGCATTGCCTACATGACGTGGGCGACCACGCTGATCCAGTTCCCGCAAGGGCTGGTGGCGATTGCGATCTCGCTGGCGATCCTGCCGACGCTCTCGCGGCAGGCAGTCGCGCTCAACGAATATGGCGCAGATGCGTTCAAGAATACGCTCGGCCAGGGCTTGCGGCTGGCGATCGTGCTGATCATCCCGGCGGCGGTGGGACTCTTCGTGCTGGCGACACCGGTCGTCCATCTGATCTTCGAGCACGGCAAATTCACCGCCGCCGATACGCCGATGACCGCGCTGGCGCTGCGCCTGTACCTGATCGGGCTGCCCTTCGCGGCGGTGGACCTGCTGCTGGTCTTCGCGTTTTACGCGCGGCAGAACACGCTGACGCCCGCCATGATCGGGCTGATCTCGCTGGTGGCGTACATGATTGTGGCGATCTACCTGCTGCCCTGGTACTCGTTTTTCGGGCTGATGGTCGCGGACTCGGTCAAATTCCTGATCCATACCGCGCTGTCGGCGTGGCTGTTGGGGCGCGTGCTAGGCGGGTACGGGGCGCAGCGGCTGGTACGCACCATCGCGCGCACGTCGCTGGCGGCGGCAGGCATGGGCCTGCTGACCTTCGCGGTTATGACGGGCCTCGACGCGGCGCTGCCGGTACACGGCACCATCGGGCAGGCGATCATCGTGGCGGGCGCGGGCGGCGTGGGACTCGCCAGCTTCGCGGCGCTCGCGTCCTGGTTGGGCCTGGACGAGTGGCGCTGGCTGGGATCGGTGCTAAGGCAACGGCTGGGGGTGTGATGAAAGTTACTCACAAAATCGGGCTGATCTGCCTGGCGGCGCTGATCGTGCGCCTGCTGTTTGTGCTGGTCCTCGATCCGCACCCCATGATGACCGGGGGCGATATGGAGTGGTATATGGGCGTCGGGCACGAACTGGTGACGACGGGCACGACCAGGGGGCCGATCCAACCCCCGCCCCTTTTTCCCCTGTTTCTGGGACTGGTGCAGCAGCTCGTGCCGGACAGTATCTCATCCGCCAGCGAATACGGCTATCCCTATGCTGAAATCCAGACGATTCGTATTCTCCAGGCCGGGATGGGTGCGGCGTTGTGTTTTTTCGTGTACGTCATCGCCCGACGCCTGTTCTCGCAGCGGGTCGGGCTGTGGGCAGCGGCTGCCATTGCCTTCAACCCGGTGTTCGTGATCGAATCCGGTAACATTGCCACCGAGAGTATGTTCCTCTTTTTGTTCTACGCCGGGCTGGCGCTGTATGTAGGCTCGTCCGACCACGTCCGTCCCCGGATTCTGATGGCGGTGGGCACGCTGTTAGCCCTGGCAACGCTGACACGAGCGGTTGCCCTGCTTTTTCCGCTGGTGATCATCGCGCACCTGTTGTTCCACGACCGGCGACGGTGGCTTCCCGCCTGTATCCTGCTGACGTATGTACCGCTCGTCTCAACCTGGACCATCTACAATATCGTGGAGTGGGACCGGGTGGTGATCGGCGGCGAAGGTTTCATGAGCTTTTTGTACCAGGGGGCCGAAGGGGTCGGATCGCCCGAAGAAATCGATCAACAGCTTGGGGTAACGGGCGGCGCGCCGGGCGAAGACGTGCAGCAGCGCAGCGACGCGTTGAACCGCGAAGTGCGCGAGTCGATCCTGGAAAATCCGGTCGGCTGGATGGTCCACCGGGTCACCGAGTTGGCCTCGGCGTATGTGCAGCCGCACAACACCAACTATTTTCAGGGTAGGAGCATCAAGGACGCGGCATCGTCGTGGCTGCGAAACGACCGGTCGCTGAGCGGCCTGCGCGACGTGGTTGGCATCCGGAATTTTGCGCCGAAGCTGGTGCTTTACATCTTCCACTTCGCGGCGCTGGCGCTGGGCGCGGCGGGTATGCTGGTGGCGGCGCGGCGCTGGCGGGCGCTGCTGGTGCTGTATGGCGTGGTGGCCTATTTCACGGGCATTCACTTCGCGCTGCTGGCCCTGCCGCGCTACCTGTTCCCGATGATGCCCGCCTGGATTATTTTCGCGTGTGCGGCCGTCGCCTGGTGGTGGGGGAAGCGCCGGTCAGCGGCTGACCAGCGCTGTTGATCCTCACAATCTGAAACCCTGTTCCAGACAAAAACAGCGAGACTCCTTGATCTGTGCTAGACGGTCCTCTGTCCGCGCACTTTCGCCATCCCCTGGCACGCGACCCGCTCGTTGTGGCGAAAATCATAGACTCGATCTGATTGTGTTCAAATTGCTTGTGTTCAAATTGCCACATTTTGGTGTAGTATAATAATGAGTTATGGCTCTGTCCCGCTGATTTGACCTGAGACCAGCAGCGATGTCAGATATATTCGAAGCTATTGATCCTCGGGGCCGAAGAGTTATTTGTTCTGATGACTGTTGGAACAACCATATTCTGGACAGCCATCCTTCGATGCAAAATCAGGAAGCAGCCGTTAAGGAAGCTATTGAAAAATCAATCGGTATTTATCAGGATGCCCATTTTGAAGACCGCCAGATATACTACTTCCGTTTGAAAACCAAACCACGCTACCTAAAAGTTGTTGTTCAGTTTGACACTGAGGAAATCGGAAACGTGATTACCGCATTTCCAGCCGACTCTGCTAAGAGTGGAGAGAAAATGATATGGCCGATCTCGAACAGTTGATTTCGACCAATAAGCTCAAGACAAAACGCTTAAGAACGTTTGGTTCAGGTAAACATCTCCTTCACATCAAATACGATCCGGTATTTGATGCGTTGATGATATTGTTCGTCCCGCCTGAAACTGAGGTTGTGGTACATTACGTTGATGACTACGTGGGTCTGCTCTATACGCCGGACGATCTGGAAATAGTCGGACTTCAAGTAGAGGCGTTCGAACATAGCTTTCTCGCAGCGCACGACACCGTGAACCGGGCATGGCGGCTCAGTGATGCGTGTGAAGAATTGAAGGATGTAGGCGACATCATCCTGGCGTTTGAAAAAAGAACACCGAAGGTAGCCCAAGAGGTCACACGAGTCACAGCAAAAACGCTCGGAAAGCCTGGTAGAATCCTGGCAGAAGCCGCTCAAAACGCTTATGCCTGATAACTGCTGAACCGGGCCGCAGAGCCTGCCCCTCATTGTGAATTCCAGGGCAAATTATCCAGTCGAATCTTGAAGTTACACCCGCGCACTTTCGCCATCCCCTGGCACGCGACCCCCGCGCTTTGTATAATCGCGGGGAATTGACGCGCACAGCAAGGACAGCAGATTGACCGATAAACAGCCTCAACCGGTCGCACCTGACCGCTACACCGAAGAATACTTCCTGACCGCGTGCGAGGGGTACGAGGATTTTATCGCCAGCGACGGCGAGAATCTCTCGCGGCGGCTCAAGGCCGCCTTTGATCTGGCCGCCGTCGAACCGGGCATGACCGTGCTGGACGTGGCGTGCGGGCGCGGTGAGATCGTGCGGCACGTCGCGCGGCTGGGCGCGGATGCCTACGGCTTCGACTACGCGCACGCGGCGATCAGGCTGGCGCGCGGCGTGCTGGCCCGTGACCGTGCGCTGGCGCAGGGTCGCATGGGGCTGGCCCAGGCCGACGCAAAATACTTCCCCTACCCGGATCGCACCTTCGACCGCGTGCTGATGTTCGACATCGTCGAACACCTCCACCCCTGGGAGCTGCACACGGCGCTGCTGGAAGCGCGGCGCGTGCTCAAAGACGACGGGCGGCTGATCATCCACACCGCGCCGAACGTGTGGTACGACCATTACGCCTACCCGGTCGTGCGCCTGTTCCGGCGGATCACCGGCCAGGGCGCGGGGTATCCCGCCAACCCACGCGAGTTCCTGGTCGAGCATAACCAGGACGTCCACGTCAACGAGCAGTCGTTATTCGGGCTGCGCCGCGTCTTGAGCCGGGCCGGATTCAGCGGGCAGGTGTGGCTGGATTCGCCGCCGCAGCACCGGCAGGAACACCCGCTGCTGGCTGCGCTGCGCCATGCCCTGTTCAACTGGCCACCGTTTAGCTGGTTTTTTGAGCGCGAAGTCTTCGCAGTAGCGAAAAAACGATTGTGAGGTAGAGTCAGGTAGACGCCACCGGTTAACGAAAAACGGCCAGCGATTTACGAGATTAGTGGTATGCGCGACAAACGATCGGTAGACGAATTAACGGTAGAAGAACTGGAACGGATTCTGATCATCCGCAAGCGCCAGGACCGGCAGGAACGCCTGCGGCGTTATGGCGCGCAAGGCCGCCGCGTACCGACCAACTCGGTTGATCTGGCCGAACCGGAGCCGCTCCCCCCGCCGGAACAACACGAAGCCGCCGAAGCTCTGCCACCCATCGAGCCGCCGCTGACGTATGACATCACCGGCGATGTGCCGCGTTTTGAGGACGATCTGGAGGCGGAATTCGAGCAGCGGCGCAAAAAAGAGGCCCCGCCCCGGCCCACCCACCCGCGCCCGCCATCTGGCCCGCGCGTGTCGCGCCGCCGCGCCGCGTGGGATAAGCTGCTGCTGGCGGTCGAAGTGCTGGCCGTGCTGGGCGTCATTGGCGTGTTGATCGGCGGCGGTTACCTGATCATCACCGAAAACGACAAGATCGATGCGCTGGAACAAAAATCCGCCGACATCCAGCGCGACGCCGAAGCCATGCGCGCCACGCCCAGCCCGATGCCCCTGCTCAGCGTGAACCTGAGCGATTACGTGCTGCCGGGCGGGCACTATGCACCCGACATGACCGGCGGCATCGGCACCTTTAACGTTGACGAGGTGCCGGAGAGCATCCGCCCGCTGGCCGTGGCCCAGCTTGCCGCCCCGCAGGCCGAACGCGTCGCGCCGCCGCCGGGCAGCCCGGTGAAGATCGTGATCAATACGCCGCGCGTCACCGTCGATGCGTCGATTTACGGCGGCGACGATCCGTACACGTTGCAGCGCGGCGTCGGGCACGCCCTGGGCACCGCCAACCCCGGCGATGATGCGAACATGGTGCTCTCGGCGCATAATGACGTGTGGGGTGAAATCTTCCGCGACATCCAGTATCTCCAGCCCGGTGACGAAATTCGTATACAAACGAACACCAACCGCTGGTATACTTACGAGGTGTTCGAGAAACAAATCGTGGGACCGCTCGATGTCTGGGTGATGGCGCGCGGCAATGAGCCAATCGTGACTCTGATCACGTGCCATCCGTACCGTGTTGACACCAAGCGTATGGTCGTCTTTGCCCGTTTGCGCGAAGACGCTTAATATCTATCCGTAAATGGCTCTCGCAGGGGCGCTGTTTGCCGCGCCCAACCTACTTTACGGATGGGCTGTTAGTTCGAGATTCCGCCTGGGAGTTTGTTTGAAGGAGAACAACCGCTTCAATGTCCAAGAAAAAACGTAAGCCGAATGTGCCACAAGAAACGCTCGAGCGCGCGCGCCGCGAGATGGGCCAGGTGACAAGCCCCGCACCCAGCGCGCCGGCGACGCCCAGGGCCACCAAACCCGCCGAGGTCCGCAGGCCGCGCATAGCGGTCGTGCCGCAGGAAGTCAACCTGCGCGAAGCGTATGCGTATGTGATCAAGGACCTCGAAAACATGGCGATCCTGGCCTCAGGGCTGCTGATCGTGCTGGTGATCCTGTCATTTTTCATCTAAGCGTGGTGCCAGCCAGCAGGCCATGACCACAGCCGGATGCCGACAGTCCCGCACCCGGCTGTTTTTATTCCATGCGACAACGAGAGCCTGCTATTTCTCCGGCGGTGGCGACGGCGCGGCCTCGGAGGGTGTTTTGGCGGGTTTGCGCGGGTGGGACTTGGGGGGCGCGTCCGGCGTGCGCATGTTCGAGGGGCGTTTATCCGGCGCGCGCTGGGCCGGTGTGCCTGACGGCGGCGACGGGATCGGGCGGATCGGCCCCGTGGCCGGCTTCGCCTTCGATGGAGCCTGCGCGGGCGTCGAGCCAAGCGGGCCGGTCACCGGTTTGTCGGGCTGCGAGATCGACGGAGTCGGATTCAGTGGGCCGGTTGACGGCTTGCGCGGCTGTGACGCCGATGGCGCTTGCGTCGTGGATTGTTGTACCAGGCGCGTGAGCGGGCGCGGGCGGCTGGGCCGGGATTCGTCTTGGGCCGGGTGCGCGGGCGATGGCGTCGATGGTTTTTCCTCCGGCAGCGCGAACGTCCCCTTGCTGGTCCCGGCGCGGCGGCTCTGCAAGTCCAGCGGCGGCGCGACGGCCTCCGGGCCTTCTGCCGGGTGGATCGGCACCAGCACGCTGATCTTGGTGCCGCGCCCGGCTGCGCTCTGAATGCGCAGTGTGCCTTCGATCAGTTCGGCGCGTTCGCGCATGTTGACCATACCCAGGCTGCCGCGCTGATCGTAGGTCGAATCGACTGCGCCGACGTCAAAGCCCACGCCATCGTCTTCGATTTCGGCCAGGACAAACGCCTCGCGCCGGTAGAGGCGCACCCAGATGGTTTTCGACTGGGCGTGTTTGCGAGCGTTGTTGACGGCTTCCTCCACGATATAAAACAGCACGCCTTGCGCGTTGGTATCCAGGTATTTTTCGACATCCGGCTGGCCTTGCAGCGTGACATTCGTATCGTGCGTATCACGCATCTTTTCGGCCAACTGCCCCAGCGCCGCGACCAGCCCTTGCGTTTCCAATACGAGCGGGCGCAGCGTAAACAGCATGTGGCGAATCTCTTTGGTCGTGCGGCGCGCGAGTTCCTCGACTTTCCACAGTTCTTCGATGGCCTGCTGCGGCTGGCGCTCGATCAGGCGGCGGATGTAGTTCACGCGCATGGCAACCGCCGCGACGCTTTGCGTCGGCCCATCATGCAGATCGCGCGAGAGCTTTTTACGCGCGTCTTCCTCGACCTCGACAATGCGCTCTTTTTCATTCAGCAAATTCTGGTACAGCACCGCGTTTTGCAGGGATAGCGTGGACTGCGTGCCAATCGCCGTCATCAGCTCGACGTGCTCATCCGAAAAAGCGTTGGGCTGGTCGCTGCCGAAGATCATCACGCCGTACACGTCAAACCCGGCGCGCAGCGGGATCGCCAGGACGGATTTCGCCTCTTGAAAGGCGACGAAATAGCGCAGTTCGGGGTCGCGCAGCGCATCCCCGGCAAAAACCGGATCGGACTGTTTGAGCGCCAGGCCCACCACGCCGCGCTGCCCGGAGATCACAACCGTCTCGTCGGAGCGTGTCAGCCCACGCGACGTCACCACGCGCAGCTTGTTATCCTGCCCCTGGAACAGCAGCACGGCGCTGATCAGGCGCACGTCCGGCCCCATCTCGTCACGCAGGCCAAGCGTCCCGATGTTTTGCGCCGCTTCGAGCACGCGGCGGTAATCCAGCGTAGCGCCGAGCGTATTCGCCATTTCGTAAATGGCCCGCGCGCGCTCGCGGGCCGAGCGCAGCCGCTGCGCCTCGACTTCGCGCTCATCCAGCGTCAGCGTGCTCCCGCCTGACGACCGTTCGCCCCTGCCGAGTACCCATCCCAACAGGCCGAATACGCCGATCAGCCCCAGGCTCAAGGCCAGGTTCGCCGCCTGGGAATCGTGTAACTGGTCCAACTGCCACGCGACGACCGCCGCACCACCCGCCACCAGCAGCGCCGCCGGGATGATGCCGCGCCCACCCAGCCGGAACGCCGCCATAAACACGGCCAGCGTCCCCAGGATCAACAGCGGGGCCTGCGCGCCGTCATATACCCAGAAAAACAGCGCGGCCAGCAGGCTATCCAGCACCACGCCCAGCGCGGCCAGCGTGCGGTCCCCTACGCGGGCGCTGAGCGCCAGCATACCGATCAACAGGTTGCCAGCGGCCCCCACGCCGATGCCGATCCACAGGCGATCCCGGTCGAGCACCTGGCCGCCCAGCGCGGCATCTTCGGCCAGCAGCACCAACAGGACCACCCCGGCCAAAAACAGCCAGCGCAGCCAGAACAGGGCTTTATCCAGGGTATGGATCGGTGTGGGTTGCACGTTCAAGACCGTCTCTTTGACCTGCAAACTAAAATGCCGCGATGGCAGCGTTACACTACCTTGCGGCATCTGGTGCGATATGGGCGCGAAGGGACTCGAACCCCTGACCTCACGGATGTGAACCGTGCGCTCTAACCAGCTGAGCTACGCGCCCTGAGATGCGCGCATTATAGCACTGATGCCGTTGTGTGACAAGGCCGGAACGTCTCGTCGCGGGGCCGTTTTTCACCGCCAAACACGCGACGCAGTCCCCCTCTTAATGCAGCCTTGATCACTGCTACTCATTGTAGCACGAAACAAAATTTTGGCTGGAGCCATCGTCGGCAGCAGCAGTCTGTGGTATCCTAGCGTCGGGTAACACGTGTGAATGAAGCGAGGAGGCCAATCATGGGCTTTTTACGAAAATTACTCGGCGGCAGCGGTGGCCGGGGCGGCGACGGGGATGGGCTGTATTTTTACGTGCGGGCCGACCGGACCGGTGAAGTGATCCCGCTGCGGCTGAACCGCTACAACGACCTGTCACTGATGGACGACCAGACCCGGTATTACAGCCGCAAGATCATCGTCGGCCAAAAAAGCTTTGACCGCATCGAGGCCGAATTCATCTTCGACAAAGACCGGAAATTCCTCACGGCGGACGTGAGCGGCGGCGAACTGGTCGATCAAGGAGATTACGAGGCTTATCTCGCGCAAGAAAGCAGTGAGGGCTAGCCGCAGTGCCCCGCCACGACGCCGCACCGCGCACCCTGATTCTGCTCGACGTAGATGGCGTGCTGGTCCACCCGGTCGGGTATAAAGCGGCGCTGCGTGCGACCGTGAACCGTTTCGCCGCACAGATGGGGCTGCCCGCTGCCGGGCCGGACGACGACACCATCGCGGTCTTCGAGGCCTGCGGCATGACGAACGAATGGGACTCCGGCGCGGTGTGTGCCAGCGCGCTGCTGCTGGCGGCGCTGGACGCGCGGCCCGACCTGCGCCGCCGGACGCTGCCCGACACGCTGGCGGCGATCTGCGCCGCCGGGTTGAGCGTCCCGCCGCCGGATTTTGCCGCGACGGCGCGCGCGATCGCGCGTCACAACGCCGATGGATTCCACCCGGCGGCGCGGTACCTGGCGCTGCTGGCCGACCGCACCGCTCCCGCGACTCTGCCGCTGGTGTCCGTGTTGCTGGCCGACGTGTACGACGTGCTGCACACGCCGACGACGCTCATCTTCCAGACGCACACGCTCGGCAGCGAACGGTTTGCCGCCACCTACGGCACTGCCGCCCCATTCGAGAGCGAGAGTTACCTGGCCGCCTACGACGTGCCGCTGCTGAGCGCGGCCAACCGCGACCGGCTGATAGAATGGCACACCGCGCCGGGAGGCGGGGCGGCGATCTTCACGGCACGGCCCAGCCTGCCGCCCGCCGACTTGCCGGAAAACGGCACGTCCGACGCCGGATACGCGCCGGAAGGCGAGCTGGCCGCTGAATTGATCGATCTGGCGGGGCGCGTGCCGATCATCGGGCAGGGGCGCGTCGGATGGCTAGCGGGGCACAACGGGCGCGCCCCGGTTGAATACACCAAACCATCGCCCGTGCAGGCGCTGGCCGCCATCGGCGCGGCAGCATCCGGCACCGAAACTGCCGCGCTGCTCGCCGCTGCCGATCTGTACGAACGCGGCACGCTGGCGGGGCCGCTGGCAGCGCTGGCGGGAGAACCGCTGCGCATCGTCGTACTGGAAGACTCAACCGGCGGCATCCGCGCCACGCAGCGCGCCGCCGCGCTGTTGATCGACGCCGGGCTGGCCGTGACGTTCGACGCGATCGGCGTCTCGCCCCAGGCGGATAAACGCGCCGCGCTGGCGGAAGTGTCCGGGCACGTCGTGGACGACGTAAACGCGGGCCTCGCGCTGATCTGGAATTGATCAAACAAAAACAAAAGGACACGAACCATGCCACAACACGACCTGAACACACGCACGTTCGGCAAAAGCGGCATCGCCGTCACACAAATGGGGATCGGCCTGTGGGCCATCGGCGGCACGTCCTGGGGGCCGGTCGAGGATCAGAATTCGCTGGGCACCATCGACGCCGCGCTCGACGCCGGGATCACGTTTTTCGACACGGCTGACGTGTACGGCGACGGGCACAGCGAAGAACTGCTCGGCCAGGCGATGCAGGGCCGCCGGGATCGGTTCATCGTCGCCACCAAAATCGGCTGGCAGAACTTCGACCGCGAGCGGCAGCAAACGGCGTACACCAGCGTCGAAAAGCTGATCGCCGGGGTGGAAACGAACCTGCGCCGCCTGAAAACGGATTACGTGGACCTGATCCAGAGCCACATCAGTTTTTACGAGCCGACGATGGACATTTTTCTCGAAGGATTTCAACGCCTTCAGCGTGATGGCAAAGTGCGCGCTTACGGCGTGAGCACGAGCAATCTGGATTACCTCAAACGCTTCAACGCGGACGGCGGTTGCGCCTCGCTGCAAACCGATTACAGCATCCTCAACCGCACAGCGGAAGCCGAGATTTTTCCCTACTGCCAGGCCCACCAGATCGGCGTGATCGTGCGCGGCCCGCTGGCAATGGGCATCCTGACAGGCAAGTTCGCGGCGGACAGCCAGTTCCCGCCGGAAGACTTCCGCCGTAGCTGGCAGGACGACCCCGAACAACACGCGATCTTCCTGCAAGACCTGAAGGCCGTTGACGGGCTGCGGCCCCTGGCGCAGGGCCGCACGCTGGCCCAACTCGCACTCCAGTTCGTGATGGCGCACCCGGCGGTGACCACCATCATCCCTGGGGCAAAGACCCCCGCGCAGCTTCGGGATAACGTGGGCGCGGCGCTGCTGCCACCGCTGACGGCTGATGAGATGCGCCGGATTGATGCGCTCGTGCCGCCCGGCGGCGGGCGCAAAATCTGGCCAGCGTAAACTAGTACACGCGGGTGTGAGTTCTGCGAGGGTTTCACCCTCGCGCACCCACCAGGGGCCATTGACCCCTGGACCCCGCCTTCCGGCGCGGCGCGCCGGAAGGCCAGGCAAAGTTTTAGCCCACCTTTTTCAAAAGGTGGCGGGGTATGGGGCAGCGCCCCACCAAAACCCGCGTGTTTTTTCTGCCGACCTGTACTAGCGCCCGGCGCGCCAGGCGCGCACCATGCCGGCCTGCTCATCCGTCTGCGGCGAATCGAGCAGGCCGCCGCGTTTCCGTATGATCGCCGCCAGCGCGTCGTCGCCCGCCATGCCGTGCCGGACCAGGAAACAGCCGACCACCGTCCCGGTGCGCCCGATGCCGCCCAGGCAGTGAACGTACACTGTCTTACCATCCGCCAGCGCTGCGTCGATGCTATCGAGGATGCGGATCATGAGGTCGTCAGACGGGACCGCCATGTCAGGAATCGCAAAGCGCAGGTGATGCGCGGCGCGGTCCAGGGTTTTGGCCTCACCTGCCAGCGCCAGAAGGTACGAGTCCACTTCGCCGGGTTCGGTCAGGTCGACAAACAGCGTGACGCCCGCCTCCAACAAAGACCGCAGTAGCCGCCGTGTTTCAGAGCCTGCCCACCCGCCGGGGTACGGTCCGACCAGCAGACGATCCGGGCGGACCCAGTACGTGCCGCGCAGCGGGCCAGGCTGGCCCGGTGACTCCATCATCTAGAAAAATCCTTTCAGCGCCCAACAAAAAACGCCCCCGACGCCATCACAGGGGCGTTCATATCCGTATCATAGCACGTTTGGCACGCGCGGTCGCCCCGGCCAGACGGCTACGACAGTGCCAGCACAATCACGATCAGCACGGCAAAAGGCAGCGTGGACGCCATCACCGCGCTGTACCACAGGCTGTCATAACGCAGGTGCATGAAAAAGGTTGCGACGAGCAGCACTTTGCTGGTCGAGAGCGCCACCAGCGGCCCGACGACCGAAAACGGCACGGGCAGATAGAACAGCGACACTTCGACGAACGTGATGATCGCCAGCGCCGCGAATACGCCTGCATACGTCAAACGGTGCGAGTGCCCATCCGCGCGCCCGGCAGGCCAGAAGTTCTCGCGCAGCATAACCAGCGCCGATGCGACCTGCTCGCGCGGCGGCACCGGTCCGGCATGGACGGCTTCTTGCAGGCTGAGCGCGTCACGCTGCCACATCAGGCGCGTGTCGGTGCTGTCCGGCTGGCTGGCGACGAACAGCCACAGCGGCACCAGCAGCACCACGTTCCCGGCTGCGCCCGCCACGAACCCGGCCAGCGCACCCAACCCGTCGCCGAATTGTTTGCGCGCGGCCATCAGGGGCGTTACGACACCGCCGAGAAATGCGCCGCTCGCCATCCAGAGCATGATGATCACTGCTGTATCCATCTTCTATCCCTCTTTCCGGTTGCGTACGGCGTCATTCGATCAGGTAGATGACCGTGAACAACACGATCCATACCACGTCGACGAAGTGCCAGTACAACCCGAACAACTCGATGCCCAGGAAGTTCCGGGACGAATATTCACCGCGCCGCGCCCGCAGCAGCAGCAGCGTCAGCCACCCGACACCGCCCATCACGTGCAGGCCGTGAAAGCCCGTCGTGACGAAAAAGGCCGTGCCGAAAATCTCACCGGCTTCGACGCCCTCGCGCATCAGCGTGCGCCATTCGAACGCCTGGATGCTCAAAAACGTGATGCCGAACAGCAGCACCAGCCCCATCCAGTTGAAGAAGACGCGCCGGTCATCCGACTGGATGGCTTCCAGGGCCATCACGACCGCAAAACTACTGATGATCAGCACCGACGTGCCGACCGTCGCCAGCGGCAGGCTCAGGATGCGGTGCGCTTCGCCAAACTCGGCGGTGTGGTCCACCTTGAAGCCGATGAACGCCCCAATCAGCGCGGTGAAAAACATCGTTTCCGAAGCCAGGAACGCCCACATGCCCAGCTTGCGCATGTTCAACTGGCCGAGCCAGTTGGCGTGCATGTCCACTTCGGGGAAACGCGCCATCCGCAGCACGCCGGTCAGCGCCAGCGGCACGCCTGCCACCAGCAGCAGCGGCTGGATCAAGCCGATCATCACCAGCGCGATGCCGCCTGCCACGATCAGCGGGGCGATGGTGGACGGCGGCAGTTCGATCGCGTGCGGCTCCGGCCCGCGATCCAGGTCGTGATCGACCTCCGCTTCAGGCGGGGTATCCACCCGCTCGTGTACGTCGTCCGCCATGATCTGTGCTTCGCTCATGAAGTTTCCCCCTCCGGCAAAATGCCGAGCCGCACATCACGCGCCGGGCGGCGGCTGTGAACGACCGGGATCGTCTCGAAGTTGTATTCGGGCGGCGGTGAGGTCGTCATCCATTCCAGCGTATCGGCCTCCCAGGGATCGTCACCCGCCGGTTCGTGCCGTATGGCGCTGCGCACCATGTTGGTAATCAGGATCGTCACCGAAATGCCCATCAGAATACCGCCGGTGGTTGACAACTGGCTCAGGGTCGTCCAGCCGCGATCCGGCGCGTAGTCGTAGACGCGGCGCGGCATGCCCATCAGGCCCAGGATATGCAGCGGGAAGTACGTCATGTGGAAGCCGACATACAGCGTCCAGAACTGAATCTTACCCAGGCGCTCGCTGAGCTTGTAACCGAACATTTTCGGCCACCAGTAGTACAACCCGGCGAAAATACCGAAGCCGCCGCCGCCAAATACTGCGTAGTGCAGGTGCGCGACCATCCATTGCGAGTCGTGTACCAGCTCGTCAATCGGCAGAATGGCCTGGAACACGCCCGTGATGCCGCCGATCAAAAACGTGGTCAGGAACCCGATCGAATACAGCATCGGCGTCGTGAATTGCAGTGATCCGCCGATCATGGTGAACACCCAGTTGAAGACCTTGATCCCGGTCGGCACGGCGATGATCATCGTCGTCAGCACGAAAAAGGCTTCCAGCTCCCAGGGCAGGCCAACGGTGTACATGTGGTGTATCCAGGTGGCGAACCCCTGCCCGCCGATCGCGACCGTTGCGACCACCATCGAGGTATACCCGAAGATCGGTTTGCGGGCGAAGACCGGGATCACCTCGGAGATGATGCCCATCGCGGGCAGGATGATGATGTATACCGCCGGGTGCGAATAGAACCAGAACAGGTTTTGCCACAAGATCGTATTCCCGCCATTGGCAGGGTTAAAGAACTGCGTGCCCAGGTTGCGGTCGACGAGCAGCATCACGCCGGCAGCCGTCAGCACCGGGGTCGCTGCCAGGATCATGAACGCCATTACCAGCACGGTCCACACGAAAAGCGGCATCCGCATCAACGTCATGCCCGGCGCGCGCATTTTTAAGATCGTCACGATGAAGTTAAACGCGCCGATCAAGGACGACGTGCCGACCATCGCGACCGCCATCAGCCACAGGTCCGTGCCGAAGCCCGGCGAAAACTGCTTGCCCGCCAGCGGCACGTACGAGGTCCAGCCGTTGGCGGCGGCCCCACCCTTGACCAGGAAGCCGGAATACATCGTCAGGCCGCCGAACAGCAGCAGCCAGTAGCTGAGCATGTTCAGGCGCGGGAAGGCCATATCACGCGCGCCGATCATCAGCGGCACAAAGTAGTTCGCCAGCCCGGCCAGCATCGGGATCACGAACAGAAAAATCATGGTCGAGCCGTGAATGGAGAAAATCTCGTTGTACTGGTCGGCGGTCACCAGTTGGCCGCCCGGCTCGAACAACTCCAGGCGCATGATCTCGGCCAGAATCACACCCATCACAAAAAAGGTGAAGGTCGTGAGCACGTACATGATGCCGATCTTTTTGTGATCGACGGTCGTCAGCCATTTCATGATGCCCTGCGGCGGGGCCGGTGCAGGGCGGGTCGTTGCGATGGTTGCCATAAGTTGAGTCGTCTCCGTTTAGTCGTTGACCTGCATCAGGTAGGCGATCAGGTCCGCGAGGTCCTGCCGGTCCAGTTTCTCGCCGAAGTCGTGCGGCATGATCGCGCAGTTATAGCCCTCGACCTGATAATTGCACGGCATGAGGATCGATTCGCGCAGGTATTGTTCGGGCGTGTACGTGCTGTTTTCTTCCATGTCGTCGTGCATGGCGGTCACGGCAGGACCCGCGCCGGGCTGCGCGCCGTGACAGTTCGAGCAGCCGAGGTCTTTGAACAACTGCTCGCCGCTGACGGCGTCTCCGGCGGGCAGCGGGCTGCCCATGTCGGTGCCGACCGCTACGAACTGCCCGGCGGACG
>CAYMTN010000089.1:0-218 GCA_964393335.1 uncultured Anaerolineaceae bacterium | reverse complement strand
CCATCCTGTCGGCCAGCCACGTATCAAACGCCGTTGGGTCGAGCGCGTTCACCTCGATCAACATGCTGTAGTGCAGCGTCCCGCAGTATTCCGCACAGTTGCCCTTGTACGTGCCCGGTTTATCGACGTTCAGCCACATGGTATTGGTGTACCCCGGTACTGCATCGACCTTACCCGCCAGGTCGGGCACCCAAAAACTGTGCTGCACGTCGCGCGAG
>CAYMTN010000088.1:0-19650 GCA_964393335.1 uncultured Anaerolineaceae bacterium | reverse complement strand
TGGTCGATCCCATCAACCAGGCTATCGCCAGCCTCAAACAAGATGGCTACCTCGATTTCCTCATGACCAAGTGGTTCTTCAACTATGATCCGGGCACGGGTGAATTGTACGCCGGTCTGCCGGACCTTGATGGACAATCAATCGCGATTGCGGTCGAGAACCTGTATCTGCCGTTCCAGTTCGAAGAAGCCACAACCGGCGAGGTGATGGGTTACGAGTACGATCTGGTGAGCGAGATTTGCAGCCGTATCAACTGCACGCCGGAGTACCAGTATACGAGTTGGGATGTCATGATCGCGTCGGTGGGTGAAGGTCAGTTCGACATGGGCATGACCGGCATCAGCATCATCGACGAGCGCAAAGAGATCGTCGACTTCAGCGACCCGTACATCAACCTGCAGCAGTTCCTGCTGGTCCGCGCCGACGAAGACCGCTTCGAGAACATGGACGAGTTCGCCGCCGATGACAGCTTGCTGCTGGGTGTGCAGCAGGGTACGTCCGGTTACTGGGTGACACTCGACTACGTGCCCGACGATAATCGCCGCGTAGTCTACAACGAGTTCGGCGCGCTGGTCCAGGCGCTCATCGTCGGTGACGTGGACGCCATCCCCGTTGACGCGGCATCCGCACGTGGCTTCATCAGCACCACCGGCGGCGCGGTCAAGACCATCGGCGGCCCGATCTCTGACGACGAAATGGGCTTCATCTTCCCCAAGGGCAGCGAGTTGGTCGATCCCATCAACCAGGCTATCGCCAGCCTCAAACAAGATGGCTACCTCGACTTCTTGATGACCAAATGGTTCTTCGACTACCAGCCCCCGGCTGGCGAAGAATAATCCGGTTCGGCGGCGTGAGATCGACCATGCGCCGCCCATTCTGACACACACACGGCGGCCACTGCGCGGGACAATCGCGCGGTGGCTGTCTGATTCCCCGGCACTTTACCGTTCCCCGTGAAGACGATACAATATCAGCGTAGTCTTTATGATCGATCAGGATACGTGTTTTAACGATTGTTAGGAGCCAGCTTCGATGAATATTACCGAACGTCACGAAAATGGAATCGCCGTCTTTGTCCTGGAAGGGCGCATCGACAGCGAAGGCGCCATTCAGCTCGATGATACGCTGCAATCCAACCTGAGCGAAGGCCAGTATAGGATGGTGTTGGATATGGCCGACGTGCAATACATCAACAGCGCCGCCCTGCGCACGCTGGCTGACGTGATTACCCAGACCAGGGACAAAGATGGTGACCTGAAACTGGTTGCGCTGCCGCCTAAGGTCAAGCGCGTGCTGCAAATCGTCGGGTTTGACCGGTTCTCGTCCATTTATGACACCGTGCCGGACGCCTTGAGCGATTTTTAGCATTACCGTGTGCAGCCGTTGATCCGACCCAGGGCGGCCCGCACCATGCACCGCCCTGTTTGGTATTACCGACCGCTATTCCTCCAACCGAGATAAACCGTCAGTGGGACAACTTTAAAAAAGCTTTAAGAACCTTTAAATCAAATCTCTCGCGAACAAGGCACGATACACGATAAGATAAGGGATGGTCAAATCGAATTGTCGAGGAAAAAAAAGGAAATGAAGACGATTTTACTCGTCGAGGATGACGACACGCTGCGCAGAACGCTGGCCTACAACCTATCGCAAGAAGATTACACCGTAGTCCAGACCAATGACGGGGCAGAGGCGCTGAAGCTGGCGCGCGAACATACGCCTGACCTGATCGTGCTGGATGTCATGCTGCCATCGCTGGACGGCCTGTCAGTCTGCCGGATTCTGCGCAACGAGTCGGACGTGCCGATCGTGATGCTCACGGCACGCGGCAGCGAAGTCGATCGGATTGTCGGCCTGGAAATTGGCGCGGACGATTACATCGTCAAACCTTTCAGCCTGGGTGAGTTTTTGGCCCGCGTGCGAGCGGTGCTGCGCCGCATCCCCTCCGCACGCACGGTGATTGACCGGCTTGAATCGGGCGACCTAGTGTTGGACCTCATCGCGCGGCGCGCGACGCGCAGTAGTGAAGAACTGCGCATGACCCACAAAGAGTTTGATCTGCTGGCAACGCTGATGCGCAATCAAGGCGCGGTGCTCTCGCGTGACCTGCTGCTGGAACGAGTGTGGGGCTACGACTACAGCGGACAGACCAAAACAGTTGACGTCCATGTCCGCTGGCTGCGCGAGAAAATCGAAGACGAGCCATCCCAGCCGCAGCGTATCGTCACTGTACGCGGGGTTGGTTACCGGTTTGAAGGATGATGACCGTCATGGTCCCCTGGATTTCTGCCGGCGTACTGCTGGTTCTCAGCGCCGTGTTAGGCTGGAAATTAGCTGAGACACGGTCCCGGTTGCATGCCGCCGAACAGCACACAGCCCGCATCGAACGCGACCTGACTGCCCAGTTGGAGCACGCCTCCTACCTGCGTGATAACGTGCTCAAGGCAGTGGACGACGCGGTCCTCGTGCTGGACTCGGATCAAACGATCCAATTCGCCAACCCGGCAGCCGAAGCGATGTTAGGTCATGATCTGACAGGCGAAACGTTGATGGGCGCGATCCGTCACGCCGAACTGGAAACGCTCATCGAAGACGCTCAGCGCGTCCGGGGCGAAGGGGTCGAGCGGCGGATTGAGTACGAAAAGCACATTCTTCACGGGCGTGCCATCACTGCCACCAATGAAAACGGCGCGTTTGAAATTCTCACCCTGCGCGACGTCACTGAGATTCAGCGCCTGGAGCGCGCCCGGCGCGAGATGGTATCCAACATTACCCACGAACTGAGCACGCCGATCACGTCGATCGGATTGCTGGCCGATACCCTGCTCAACGTCACCAACCAGGGCAAAACCAAAAAAACGCGCAAAATGGCGAAGGACATCCGCCGCGAAGCCGATACCCTGACCCAGTTGGTGCAGGAAATGCGCGACCTGTCGCTGATCGAATCCGGCCAGATGCCTGTGCGGCTGACCCCGACCAGTTTGCAGGATGTGGTGCAGGTGAGCATCGAACCGTTAGAAGCCCTGGTCGAAAACAAGAAACAGAGCATCAGCCTGGATGTGCCGGAAACTATCAGCGTGCTGGTGGATGACATGCAAATCCGGCGCGCCATCAAAAACATCGTGCACAACGCGATCAAGTTCTCACCTGATGGTGGCACCATTCACATCACGGCCAGCACGACCCCAGATGAAGCGATCCTGGCCATCACCGACAGTGGTCCCGGCATCCCCGCCGACGATCTGGCGCGCATCTTCGAGCGCTTCTTCCAGGTAGATCGCGCGCGGAGCGAAGGCACCGGGCTTGGTTTGGCCATCGTCCGCCACATTGTCAAGGCACACGGCGGGCGCATCTGGGCAGACAGCATTGAAGGTGAGGGAGCCACCTTTTACATTGCGCTGTCGCTCGCAGACCACGATCCGGCGGATGATCCCGATTCCAGCACTGAAACCGCCTCACGTTAAAGAAGCTTAAACGCTGCTGAATGACCATTTAAACCTCGCTTTCTGGTCGTTTTATCTCCTCCCCTTATCATTACCAATTGTTCAGGGTAAACCCATACTTGTGACCCACCCTGGCATACCGTTTTGCAAGGAGTAAAACACCACAATGCGTAAACAGACCTGGAAAACCATTATCGGCCTGGCTCTCATTCTGGCGCTGGTTCTGCCGGTAGCCAACGCCCAGGCACAGGATGGCGAAGAAGCGATAGTTTTGCCTGACGTGGACCCTTTGAGCGTGACGGGTGATATCGCCATCGCGGGCAGCTCGACGGTCGAACCGGTGACGGTTGCAATGGCCGCGCGTTTCAACGATGACGGCTTCATGGGCAACATCGCCGTCGCCGAAACCGGCACGTCGGCGGGGTTCGAGCGTTTCTGCAAAGAAGGCTCGACAGACATTTCGAACGCCAGCCGCCCGATCAAAGACGCCGAACTCGCTGATTGCGAAGCGATTGGTCGCAGCGTGTTGGAATTCAAGATCGGCATCGACGCCATCACGGTCGCCGTTGGCAAGAATTCGTTTGTGGACGAATTGAAGCGCAGCGAACTCGTCAGCATCTTCACTGGCGACGTGACCAGGTGGACTGAAGTCAATCCTGAGTGGCCCGCCGAAGATATCCAGCTCTTCATCCCCGGCACCGACAGCGGCACCTTTGACTTTTTCGGTGAGGCCGTACTCGGCACGAAGGGCATGTACACCGAGCGCGAAGCCCGCTTCTCGGCCCTGCTGGCTCCCAACCCCACCACCAGCGAAAACGACTACACCCTGGTCGAGGGCATCCTCGGCAGTGATTACGCCATCGGGTACTTCGGTTTCGCGTACTACGTCGAAAACCAAGATGAGCTCAAGGCGGTGGCGATTGCCAACGACATGATCAACGACGCAGACGGAAACCTGGTTGCCATTCCCGAAGACGAGTGGGAAGCCGAAGGAATCAGCTACGTGGCTCCCAACTATGACACCGCCGAAAGTGGCGAGTACATGCTCAGCCGTCCGCTGTTCATCTACTCAGCCCAAAACATTCTGGACGAAAAACCGCAGGTGGCCACGTTCATCAACTATTACCTGACGAACGCCACCGAGGTTGTCAACGAAGTGGGTTATTTCCCGGCCAGCACCGAGACCCTCAACGTGTCCAAGCAGACGTGGCTGGATGCAATGGGGATGGCTGAGTAAGCCGCACAATCTCCTGAAACATGGACGATGAGCACCCGTGTGGGAAGGGCACGCCACCCTGTCCACGCGGGTTTGGTTGAACCGGCGACGGTCTGCACATGGATGACCGCATTGATCGAGTCAAGCGAGGAAAACAGCATGGATAATAAGGCGGTGATCGTACGCGAAGGTATTCAGGCCGCGCCACGAGTCGCTGATCAGGGAGATTTGGCCGGACTGGGGAAGCACATACGCCCTGGCGAAAGCCTGATCCAGGGTTTTTTGTTCCTGTGCGGCTTCATGACCATCTTCACGACCATCGCTATCGTGCTGGTGTTAGGCCATGAATCGCTGCTACTGGTGACCAGCAAGTACATCGACGAAGGCGGCCAGATTCACAGCATCGGCGTGCTGGATTTTGTCAACACGACGCAGTGGCAGCCGCACCGCTATCAAGTTGGCATCGCACCGCTGGTGTCGGCTACGCTGATGAGCACGGCTATTTCCATGCTGGTCGCCCTGCCGCTGGGGCTTGGTTCGGCCATTTATTTGAGCGAGTACGCGTCACCGCGCACGCGCAGCACCATCAAACCGATCCTTGAGGTGTTAGCCGGTGTGCCAACCGTTGTTTACGGCTTCTTTGCGCTGCAATTCATGACACCTGTGCTGCAAGACTTGTTAGGACGCGACACAGTCGAAATCTTCAACGTCGCGTCCGCCGGGATGGTGATGGGCATCATGATTTTGCCGCTGGTCGCGTCGATGAGCGAGGACGCACTCAGCGCCGTGCCGCGCACCCTGCGCGAAGCGTCGTATGGGCTTGGCTCTACGCGGCTCGAAACGACCGCGCGTATCGTGCTGCCCGCCGCCGTCTCTGGCATTGTCGCCGCGTTGATCATCGCCATTTCACGCGCCATCGGCGAGACGATGATCATGGCGATTGCGGCTGGCGCACGTTCCAACCTGACACTCAATCCGTTTCAGTCCGCCTGGACCATGACCGGCTACATTGCCAGCATCAGCGGCGGCGACTTGGGCTACGACACGCTAGACTACAACGCGATTTTCGTAGTCGGCCTGCTGCTGTTCGCCATGACGCTTGGCCTGAACATCCTCAGCCGGTCCGTCGTCAGACGTTTCCGCGAAGTGTACGAGTAAGCCTCAATCAAAGGGGATGGAACACATGGATCGATTGGCCCTACTGGGCGCGGGATTTTTCAGCCTGTTGATCGCCGTCAACGGCAGCATGGCGACCGCGCAGATCGCGGCCCGCAAGGGATACAGTCCAAGACTCGGCGTGCTGTTGGGCGCTCTGACCGGGTTAGCGGGCAGTATGTTACCGGCGCTGGGCCTGCTGCTCGCCCTGCCGGACAGGGGCGGGCTGGCCGTGCTCGGCAGTCTGATAGGTAGCATCGGTGCGTTGGTCCTCCTGTGGGAAATCCTTCCGGACCGCGCGACCGATCCCGGCATTCTGCCCACCGGCGAAGCGCTCAAACGGAATATCGCCGCGCGCCGTATCCGGGGCACGATCATGCGTACGCTGTACAAAACGTCGGTCGCTGTAGCTTTGATCGCGCTGCTGGTGCTGATCAGCACAATCGTCAACAAAACAATCGGCCTGACCGCCGTCCAGTACGCCGTCGAACCGGAAGACCTGACGATCGACGGCGAGCCGGTCAACCGCCCGCTGGACGACCTGTCGGCGGAGGACCTGGGAGCCGTGCTGGCCGATAACGCGCGCGTGGCGCGGCTGCGCGTGTTCATTTTGCAGGACGTGGTCAAAGCGGATCAGGGACAATGGGCCACCCTCAGCCCGCAGCCGGTATCACAGGTCTTGAACCGGCACAACTACCCTGCCGACCTGGCGGAAACGCCGCTCAACAAACTCGACGAGAGACAGGCAGCCGCCATTCTGATCGACAACCTGGATCGGGAACACCTGAAAAAGCTCGTATTTGACGAGATCGTTCAGCCTGAAGTCGTCGATAGCTGGACGCTGCTCGAATCCCTGACGACGCGAGACGACATCGAGCGCACGACCGCCGACAAGTACCCAAAAGCAGACCTCAAGTGGCGTTCGTGGGTCAACTGGGAATTTCTCAGCAGCGCGCTGGACCCGCGCAAACCAGATGCAACCGGCATCCGCCCGGCGTTGTACGGTTCGCTGCTGATCATCGCCATCACGATCTTGATCGCCTTTCCGGTGGGCGTCGGCGCTGCGATTTATCTTGAGGAATACGCCGGTGATAATCGCCTGAACCAGATCATCCAGACCAACATCAGCAACCTGGCGGGCGTGCCATCGATCATTTACGGCATGTTGGGGCTGGCGATCTTTGTGCGCAGCCTGGAGCATATCACCAGCGGGCACGCGTTTGGGGCCGACACAGCCAACGGACGCACCGTGTTATCTGCCGGGTTCACGCTGGCGCTGCTCATCCTGCCGCTGATCATCATCAACGCGCAGGAAGCGATCCGCGCCGTGCCGAATTCGCTGCGCCAGGCCAGTTACGGGCTGGGCGCGACGCAGTGGCAGACGATCTGGCATCATGTGCTGCCAACGACAATGCCGGGCATCTTGACCGGCACGATCCTGGCCATCTCGCGGGCAATCGGCGAAACCGCCCCGCTGATCCTGGTCGGGGGCGCGACATACCTGACGCAAGACCCCAACGGGCCGTTCTCAATCTTCACGGCCCTGCCGCTGGTGATCTATCGCTGGACCACCCTGCCCCAGGATGAATTTCGCAACGCGGCGGCGGCGGCCATTGTCGTCTTGCTGGTCCTGCTGCTGACCCTGAATTCAGTCGCCATTATCTTGCGCAATCGTTACAGCAGGAGATTATCATGACCTCAGTTGCTACCGGCACCCATGTGAAATACGCAATCGACATCCGTAATCTGCACGTCTACTACGGTAATTTTCTCGCGGTCCGCGATGTGTCGATGTTGATCGCCCGCAACAAGATCACGGCCCTGATCGGCCCGTCAGGTTGCGGCAAAAGCACGCTGCTGCGTTCGATCAACCGCATGAACGAGCTGGTGCCCGGCACCCGCACCAGCGGGGAAGTGCTGTTTCACGGGCAGAATCTGTACGATCCGGCAGTCGATCCGGTCGAGGTCCGGCGGCGGGTCGGGATGGTGTTCCAGCGCCCGAACCCGTTCCCCAAATCCATCTTTGACAACGTCGCATATGGGCCGCGTATTCTCGGCCAGCGCAGCAAATCGATCCTGGAAGACATTGTCGAGCGCAGCCTGCGGCAGGCGGCGCTGTGGGACGAAGTAAAAAACGATCTGAAAAAATCAGGGCTGGCGCTGTCTGGCGGGCAGCAGCAGCGCCTGTGCATCGCGCGGGCGCTGGCTGTCGAGCCGGAGATCATCCTGATGGACGAGCCATGTTCCGCGCTGGACCCGATTGCCACGCTGCGCATCGAAGACCTGATGCGCGAGCTGAGCGCAGACTACACGATTATCATCGTCACGCACAACATGCAGCAGGCCGCGCGTGTGTCCGATTTCACCGCGTTCATGCTGCTGGACGATCAGCGCGCGGGCGAACTGATCGAATATGATCGCACGGAAAAAATCTTCAACCGGCCTGCTGACCGCCGGACGGAGGATTACATCACCGGGCGCTTTGGGTAACCGGGGGCTGCTATGAACGAAGTCAGACTGAAATCACGAAGCCTGCTTGACCGCGAATTAACCGCTCTGCGCGATAATATTCTGCGCATTGGGCACATGGCCGATTCGGCCATCGAGCGTGCCTTGCTGGCGCTTAAAGAGCAAAACGTCGAGTTGGGACGGCAAGTCATAGCCGACGACCAGGCGATCAACGCGCTCCGCTACCAGATCGAAAGCAACTGCTACCGGCTGCTGGCGCTGCAACAACCCACCGCCCGTGACTTGCGCTCGATCGTCACCGCGATACATATCGTGGTCGAACTGGAACGCATTGGCGACCACGCCGAACACGTCGCCGAACACGCGATTGCGCTGGCCCAAGAACCAATGCTAAAACCCCTGATCGATCTGCCACGCATGGCCCAAACAGCCCGCGCCATGATGCGCGCCAGTCTGAACGCTTACCTGGACTGGGATGCCGAACAGGCCGAGCAAACCATCCAGCGCGACCGGGAAATCGATCAACTTGACGAGCAAATCTATCGCGAACTGCTGACGTTTATGCTACAGGACCCGCGCAACATCAACCGCGCGACTCACCTGCTGTGGACATCCCATGACATCGAGCGCATCGGTGACCGCATCAAAAACATCTGCGAGCGCGTGATCTTCATGGTCACCGGCCAGGTCAAAGGCACTGAGAACGATGAATAGGCGCGTGTCCCTGTTTTCCGCGCAACCCAGGCTGGGGCGTCCGGTCGGACACCCCCGGCACACGGGCGCTGATCAGCGCGTCAGCCAGGACAGCGACTCGCGCCGGTTATCGGGCTGGCTACCGCGCGGAAATTCCTGGGTAATCGTGGATCGACCTAACGAGCCTTCCCATCCAACCAGACCATAATTCTTGGCGTAGTAGTAGTGCTCGAACGGCTGTTTTTTGGGCTTGCCGTTCTGATCCTCAAACGCAGCCAGCACCGCCACACCCTCCAGATCAACGCCGCCCGGCATCTCAAAATGGCTGTGAACTGCTTCAAGCTGAATCCATGTGGCGTGCACAAAACGTTTATTCGGCACTTCGGCCCCATCGTTCTTGCGCCGGAAGAGCACCAGCGGGGTACGTCTGAAGGGAACGCCGATCGTCATCCGGCGCGGCACCCAGGGGCTGCCATACTGCCCGTTTTCAAATAAGGTGTACACCTCGCCGCTGCCCGGTGATGTATCCGTGCCACGATTGATAAAATGATCGTCGGCCCACATCTCTTCCCACTCGGTATTCTTGACATGATAAAAATGGTCGCCTTCAACCTGTGTCTGGACACGCTGCCGCCCGCCGCCCGCCCAATTGAACTCCAGGTCATAGAGGCGGCCATCCCCGCGCAGATAGTCAAGCATGTCGTACGTCTGGTTGGGGTCAACCACGTCGATCAACGCGAACAGCATAAAATCAAAGAATTTGCCCTGCGGATCGCGCGGCTTCCACGTGCTTTTGTGCAAGCCGGACGCAGCCGGGGCCGTGAGCATCAACGAAAGCTCGGCCATCTCGCCTGGCGCGATGCGCGGCAGCGCGACGCTGTCCGGCCCATCCATTTTGTCATCGGACAAAAAGGCCAGCGTATAATCCGCTCCCCATACCGTCGTGCCGGTGTTGCGGATGCGCCATGTTTTGACAAACGCTTCGCCCGGACGCATGACGGTGCCATCCTCGACAGTCACATCCGCCACATAACCCAGTTCGTTCAACTCGCTCGTGGGCTGCGCGGCGTCGGCCACATCCACCAGCGCAAACAAATCGAACTCGAATACATTGCCCTGCGGATCGCGCGGCTTCCAGACACTACGCTGCAATCCGGGTTTGGCCGGTGCAGTCAGCGTGACCGACACTTCGACCGTTTCGCCGGGCCGGGCCGAGGGAAGCGGCACACTGTCCGGTCCGCCCATCTGCTCTCCGCTGAAAAATCCCAGGGTATAACCTGCCCCCCACGTTGACTCACCGGAGTTTCGCACGCGCCACGTCTTGACAAACGTCTGCCCGGCCTCAACCGGCGTTTCATCGGGGATGGTGACATCCGCCACCCAGCGTAATTCATTCAGTTTCTGCGCTGGCGCGACCCGCTGCGGCACCTGGATTTCCGCGTATTGTTCAAACTCGAATATTGCGCCCTGTGCATTCGCCAGTTTCCACGTCGAACGGTGACGGCCTGCCGTTTGGGGCGCGGTCAATGGCACGGACAGCTCAATCATCTCGTCGGGTTTGACTTCGCGAGGCAGCGCGACCCGGTCCGGCCCGCCCATCTGTTCGTCGCCCAAAAAGCGCAAGGAAAAATCGGTGGTCCACGTGGTCGTACCAGTGTTATGCACGCGCCACGTTTTGACAAATGCCGCCCCCGGCTGGATGATGGTGCCATCCTCTACGGTCACGTCCGCCACGTAAGACGCTTCATCGATGGGTTTGGCCTCCTTGACGACGACCTCCGTGAACAGGTCTTCGCCAAACAGGCTGCCATCCGGGTGGCGGAACGTCCAGCGGCTGCGGTGACGGCCCGCTACGGCGGGGGCGGTCAGCCTGACCGTCATGTTGATCGCTTCGCCCGGCTGGATGGGAGAGCGTGGCAGCGTCACGTCATCCGGCCCGCTCATGTGCTCCTCGCCGGCAAAGGCCAGCCGGTAAGCGTCGGTCCACGCGGTTGTACCGGTATTGCGCACCCGCCACGTTTTGAGGAACGACTGGCCGGGCCTCATCTCCATGCCATCTGCGACGGACACATCGGCCAGGAACAACGCTTCATCAAAGGGTGGTACCGCATCCAGCCGGAAGAACGGTGCCGGATCAACCACGTCGTCTACCGTGTAATTTGACAGACCGTGCCCGATATGCTGTAGCGTAAGGTGCAGATGGATGCCCGTCGAAAATCCGGTAGTGCCGGCAATGCCAATCTTCTGCCCGGCCAACACGAAATCCCCCTGCGACACCGTCGCAGCGGATAAGTGACCATACCACGTCACGTGTTTTTGACTGCCCCACTGGTGAACGATGCGCACATAGCGCCCGTAGCCTTGCTGGGCAAACGCGACCTTATCGACAACTCCGCGCTGGGCGGCAAACACCGGCACCGGATTGCCCTGCATGTCGATGGCCATGATATCGACGCCTTCATGCAGTTGTTTTTTCGTTGGCGCAAAGGCGTAGTTTCGAGGAGCGTTAAAGTTCGCAGTGATAATGAAACTTCGAGCGACAGGGTTTACCAGGAAAAAATCGGGGCGGGATGGCATGGTCTTTTTGCTCCTTGCATACACCGGCTCATTTGACACGCAATTTCTAATATTTTAATTGCAATAATAATAAATGCAAAACGGGGAGCGGCACGGCTCCCCGTCAAAATCGGTTAACTTGTGTCCCGCGCAGCGATCAGTCTGCCGCCATGTTGTTGATGATCGCCGATGCAAAGTCGCTGGTTCCAACCTCGGTTGCGCCTTCCATCTGGCGTGCAAAATCGTAGGTCACCACTTTTCGCGCCAGCGTGCGCTCGTACCCCTTGTTGACCAGCGCAGCGGCTTCCCACCATCCCATGAACTCCAACATCTGCACGCCGCTGAACATCAGCGAGCCGGGGTTCACCCTGTCCAGATCGGTATACTTGGGCGCTGTGCCGTGCGTCGCCTCGAACAGCATCACGTCATCGCCAATATTGGCACCGGGCGCGATCCCTACGCCGCCAACCTGGGCCGCCAACGCATCCGACAGGTAATCGCCGTTCAGATTAGGCGCGACGATCACGTCAAACTCACCAGGACGCAGCAGCATGTGCTGGAAAATGATATCCGCGATCCGATCCTTGACCAGAATCTTGTCATCCGGCTGTTTGCCGCCATAGTCGTCCCACAGTTGATCCTCGGTGATCGTATAGTCGCCAAACTCCTCGCGTGCGACTTCGTAACACCAGTTGCGGAACGCCCCCTCGGTGAACTTCATGATGTTGCCTTTGTGCATGATCGTCACGCTCTTGCGCTTACGCTCGATCGCATAACGCAGCGCAAACCGCATCAGGCGCTTGGAGCCGAAGGCGCTGATCGGCTTGACGCCCAGCCCGCTGCCTTCAAAAAACTGCGCGCCCAGCTCGTCACGTAAAAAACGAGCCAGTTTGTCATTTTCAGGCGTGCCGGACTGGTATTCAATCCCGGCATATACGTCTTCGGTATTCTCGCGGAAGATCACCATATCGACGTTTTCAGGCTCGCGCATGGGGCTGGGTACGCCCCGGTAATATTGGACCGGGCGCACGCAGGCGTACAGGTCCAGCACCTGCCGCAGCGTGACGTTCAGGCTGCGAAATCCGCCGCCTACCGGCGTCGTCAGCGGCCCCTTTATCCCGATCAGAAACTCGCGCAGTGCCTCGAAGGTTTCCTCCGGCATATAATCCCCATCGTACAACGAGGCGGCTTTTTCGCCAGCATAAATCTCCATCCAGGCGATCTTACGCGCGCCGCCATACGCTTTTTGGACGGCTGCATCCCAAATTCGTTTGGATGCCGTCATGATGTCACGCCCGATCCCATCACCTTCAATAAACGCGATAATCGGGTGATTCGGAATACAATGGGCATCATTCAAACACGTGATTTTTTCGCCGTCGGATGGGACGACGATATGCTGATAGGCCATACTGGTGACGCTCCTTCCGGGCGGCGTGTGAGTAGAATCGAACCCAAAACCTGCATCGTGCGCCGGTACCGGGTCAGGTGGCCCGGCTCCCGGTGGCTACTTCCATTTGATCGTGCAGCCGACAGCGTCGGAAACTGCCGGCTCCGGGGTTTCGCCCGCCAACACGGCGTCGAGCGCATTTCGCAAGAACGGCTGCTGCACGGCATCGGGATTGTCATAGTTGTCATCTATCGCACCGCGATAGCGCAGCACCCCATCACGGTCCAGCAAGAAGATGTGCGGGGTGTGCGTCCCACCGTAGGCACGGGCGACCGACTGCGTCTCATCCCGCAAATACAGGAAGTTGAACCCCTCTTGCTCGGCGCGCTGTTTCATGTGGTCAAAATCATCATCCGGGTATTTGACAGCATCATTGGCATTCACAGCGGCCACGATGACGCCTTTGTCGCGGTAATCTCGCTGGATTGCCTTCATGCGGTCTTCCCAGGCACGCACATACGGGCAGTGATTGCAGCTAAAGATCACGGCGACCGCCCGGCTCGACTTGAGTAGATCGGATAACGTGTGGGTATGACCATCCACACCCGGCAGCGTAAAATCAGGCCCATGTTGTCCTATGTCTAACATGATAAAAACCCTTCTCTTGGTCTGTCGTTACTGGTCGTGTTGGGCACTCATCAATGCCCGTTTGATCATCGCTTTCGAGGGAACCGGCGAAGGACGGCCATCCTCCTTCAAATACAGACGGCAAGTTAAACGCGCAGGAAACTGCGACGCCTGGGGATCGATGTCCTTCCCATTCACCAGGATGGTTGGCGAGCCTGGAAAGTGCAACCGTTCGGCCTGTTCGTCAGTCGTCACTTCGATCCGCTCGACGTGAACATCAAGCGATAGATCGGCCAACACTTGTTGCAGACGTTCCCAGGCTTTAGGATGTGACGGGCAGTCTTCCCACCACAAAAACTGGATATTCATGCATGTTCCTGTACTATGTAGATGCAGGTTCGGTTGATTTGGACGCGCACGAGGTTTGTGCTAACCAGTTTGAATATAGCGCATTTCCCCGCCTGAAACCACCGATCTGCCCGGCACGCGTTTTTGCAGCTCCATCCGGATACCGGCAACCATCCCCATGACTAGAAGTCCGTAACCTTACCCGTCTGATGGTTACCGGCAAAAAAGGAAAGGGGTATACTATGAAGCAAGGTCATCATGCGGCGGGAAAACGGCGATTCGCCACAAAACTCGGAACAAACGCCCGGTAGCGGTTACAGCCTGCCGGGCAGCAGGCCGGTGGCAGCGCGTGCTGGCGGGGACCAGCAGCGGGGTCGCAAACGCTGGTCTCAATCCTCGGCAGTATTCCACCAGTGCACCGGGTCAGCGGCACTGCCGCGCAGACAACATTCTGACGTTTCGCAATTGGCCTCAACGCCCGCCAACCGGGCACGGTTTGTGGACCAGGATCAGCGCCGGGTTTCCTAGATCCGGGCTATTAAGCGTAATAGGTCTAATCAGCGATGTATTTATGATCTTGAGAATAACATAACCTAAAAAACAAACACGTGTATAATGATGATCAATAACTGATCCACGAGCAGACAATCACACGCAAAAGTGGGATACTGATTAGCTGACGCGAGCAGGATAAGCGATCAGAGGGCAACATGTTGGAAACAGAGCGCCTGCATACCACCTATCACGCCGTGTATGATGCGTTAGGTGATGGGGTGTTGATCGTCGGGTATCCTTCCCTGGGCGTGCAGCATGGCAACCGCGCCGCCCAAACCCTTACCGGATATTCTCTTGACGAGTTATGCCAGACCACACTGCCGGACCTGTATCCCGAACTGGATGACAATGACATCCCACATGATGTCTTGCACCCCCCTATATGCCTTCGAGCAGCATTACGACCGCGTACCGGCGATGCCATCTCCACCGAGCTGCAACTTACGTTGTGCGCGATCGAGGACATTCCGAGCCTGGTATGCATGATCCGCGACATGACCGGGCAGCGGACTATTGAAGAAGAACTGCACACCCATGAACGGTTGTACCGTTCGCTGGTCGATGGCATCCCTGATTTGTTATTTCGGATTAACAGAAACGGCACTTATCTTGATTTTAAGGTGCCATCAGAGCTTGGACTGCCCATCCCTGAAGCATCCGAGATCGTTGGCAAGACTATCGGCGAGTTGATGCCAGCTCACGTCAATGACATGGCGATGGCAGCCATCGAGCGCGTTTTCGAAACGGGCAGGATGCAGGCCATTGAGTATCAAATCAAGGAACCAAACGGGCTGCACGAATACGAAGCCCGGTTTGCGCCCAGCATTGAAAATGAAGTGCTGGCGATTGTGCGCGACATCACGCACCAGAAACACACCGAAGGGCTTTCAGCTATTCAGCGCGATCTCGGCATTGCGTTGAGTATCGAAACTAACCTGGTACGCGCGCTGCAACTGGTTCTTGATGCCGTGATCGACGTCGCGGATATGGACGGCGGCGGCATCTACCTGGTCGACCACACCACCGGGGGCTTTGATCTGGTATTGAGTAAGGGCCTGCCGGAAGATTTCGTCCGATGGTTTTCGCATTTCGATGCCGACACACATCACGCCCGCGTGATTCGAGAAGGCCAATCACGCTACATCTGCCGGCAAGAGCTTGATCACCCGCACTATGAACCTGAGCGCCGCGCAAAACTGCACGCGCTTGCCGTGCTGCCCGTTCGGCACCGCCAGGAGGTTATCGCCTGCCTAAATCTGGCATCGCGCCGCGTTGACCACATCCCCGATGCTACGCGCACCGCACTGGAGGCCATCGCCTCACAAACGGGCAGCGCCATCGCCCGCATCAAAATCGAGGAAGCACTGCGTGAAAGCGAAAAAACGACGCGCGCGCTACTGAATGCCCTGCCCGACTCAGCCGTGTTATTGGATAAAGGCGGGATCATTCTGTCGATCAATGAGACGGCAGCCAACTACCTGGGCCTGACCACCAATGCCCTGATCGGCACGAATATCACGGATCATCTGCCATTCGATATCGCGCCAATCTGGCACGAATGCCGCACCAACTTACTCGAAACAGAAAAAACGCTCGATTTTGACGTCGAACAAAACGGCAGGCATTACGTGGTCGTGATCCACCCATTGTTCGACAGGCAGGGTACCGGCCAGACAAGCCGGACTGCGATCATCGTCTACGATGTCACCAAACAGAAACAGACCGAACAGGTGCTTTTGTACCGGCGCGCCCTGCTAGAGGCCACTGCCCAGGCGACAACCCGCTTGCTGGCAGGCGGCGAACACACCGCCGCGATCCAGGACGCCCTCGCGCTCTTGGGTCAGGCAACACAGACTGATCGTGTCTTCATTTTTGAAAATCACCCGGCTTCGTCACCTGCTGCGCCAGTTAGCAGCCTCCGGTATGAATGGTGCAGCCCCGAAACCAGGGTCAGGCTCGAATACGCCTCATGCCAGGACCTTCACTGGGACTCGTTTGGCGTGGCGGACTGGTACCGTGCCCTGGCCGACGGAGATATCATTTGCCTGCCGAATCCCAAAATCCCCGGCAAGGCAGGGGGCCGTCTCAGGTTGGATCCCATGCGATCGCTGCTGCTCGTACCGACTTTTGCGAATGGCCGGTTCTGGGGCTGTCTGGGATTCGTTGACCATCAAAAAAGCCGCCGCTGGCCCGAAGAAGAGATCGCTGTCATCCGGGCGATGGCGGCGAGTATTGGCGCGGCCATTGAGCGCCAGCAGGCCGAAGACAAACTGAGACACGAGCGCGAAATTGCCGAAACCTTGCGCGAAGTCGGCACGGTGCTCAATTCGACCCTGGACCTCAACGAAGTTCTGCAGCTGCTCCTGGAACAGGTCAAGCGTGTTGTGCCATACGACAGCGCTAACGTGATGTTGATCAAAAACGGTACCGCTCGTATCGCGTCCAGTGCGAACTACGAAAGAATGGGATTATCCAAAAAGCTCATCTATGAACGGGCCTATCCCATCGAGAAATTCCCAAGCATGCAAAAACTGCTCCACAGTGGCATGCCGCAGGTGATCAGCGACGTGACATGCAGCCCGGATTGGGTCACGCTGCCGGGAATCGAGTGGATTCAGTCCTGGTTGGGCGTCCCGATTGTTGTGCGCGGTGAGGTCATCGGTTTCTTTTCGCTGGACTCGGCCCAAGAAGGGTTTTATGGGCCGCACCATGTCAAGATAATCACACCGTTCGCCCGTCAGGCAGCGATTGCGTGTGAAAACGCCTGGTTATACCAACAAACACACGAACAAGCCGAACGGTTATCCCTCCAGCTTAACCAACTCGACACCCTCTACCAGGCGGGCAAATCGATTTTATCAACGCTTGAGTTGGATGAGATTCTGGCGCGTTTTGCCGAGCAAATAGCCCACATTGCAGATGCGCAAAGCACGATCATTTATGAATGTGACGATGGCCTGCGAACCGGCACGATCCAGACTGTTCACGACACGACCGGCATGCAGTACCTGCAACAGCCAGACAACCCGGCACATGAGATCGACCTCAGCACGCCGCTGATACGCAGCGCGATCACGTCGGGGCACAGCGTGATTTTGGCCGGGGCAGACCTGGTCGCCGCTTTTCCGGATACAGCCTGTATTCGTGCGGCACAGTCGATCATGCTCGTGCCACTGGCGAACAAACAACGCACAATCGGGCTGGTCGTAATCCGTAATGACCAGGCAGGGCACTGCTGCACATCCGACCAACGGCGGATGTGTGAAGCGTTAGCCAACCAGGCCGCCATCGCGCTTGAACAGGCCATGCTGTTTGCGGATATTCAGAAGCTCGAACACGCCAAATCCCAGATGATCCGCATGGCGTCCCATGATCTGCGCAGTCCCTTGACGCGCGTACAAGGGCACTTGCAGCGCCTTGAAGACTCATTCAATTCGCACCTGACACCAGACCAGCTCAACGACCTGGCCGGCATCGACGATGCGTCGCGCCAGATGGAAGAAATCATCGATGACATCCTCTCGTTGGAACGGATCGAAGCCAAACACCGCGCTGCCAAACCGATTCCCTGGGCTGACCTGATTCAAAAATGTGTTGAGGCTTTACACACGGAGTTGCACGCGAAACACCATACGCTCACCATCCAATGCCCGCCCGATCTCCCGGTCGTATGCGGCGATCAGGCCCAGATAAACCGGGCGATCTTCAACCTGATTCACAACGCGACCAAGTACACGCCAATCGACGGCACGATTACGGTACGCGTCTATGAAAAAGAGTACGGCGGGGCCCCCACCCTTGCTTTTGAAGTGATCGACACCGGGATCGGGATTCCGCTTGACCAGCAAGTTGAGTTGTTCCAGCCGTTTTATCGTGCCCAGCAGGCCGGGACCGAAGACATAGCAGGGGTTGGCCTGGGGTTATCCATTGTGAAAAGCGCCGTTGAGCTTCACGAAGGGAATGTGTATTGGGATAGCATTCCCGGCCAGGGCAGCACCTTCGGTTTTTGGATACCGATCTGGCCGGGTGATACGAAACAGACGTTATGAGTCCGCCGCTTCACCAGTTGGCGCTGCCCGCTGTGCCAGCAGGACATCGAGCGTATCAAATGCGTGGCGCAGATGCGGGATCACGATTGAGCCACCGACAATCAACCCGACATTGAGCACTTCGATCAACTCGTCCTCGGTTGCGCCAAGTTGCACGCACTGGATCAGGTGGTAATCGACGCAGTCATTACAGCGCAAGACGAGCGACGCGACCAGTCCCAACATCTCCTTTGTTTTTGGCTCAAGCGCTCCATCCCGGTAAGCGGCCTCGTCCAGGCTGAAAAAACGCTTGATGCCCAGGTGCCCCGACTCGAAAATCCGGGCATTCTGGCGCTGGCGCTCGCGGATAAATCGCTCAAGTGCCTCACGGGATTCAGGAGTGCTCATCATCATATCCTTCCGTGAACGACCTAACCGCCCGCCACATAAGGAAAAAGCGCCACCCGGTCACCGGCATGGAGCACGAAGTCCGGGTCAACATGGGTTTGATTCACGGCAAAATGCCAGGACGCCTGGTGCCCCGCCAGCGCGGGATAGTCGGTCACCAGTTGCTCAACCATCTCGTGTAAAAGGGCACCGTCCGGCAGGTCCATCGTCACCTGGCTGGCTCCCACACTATCGCGCAGACTGGCAAAAAAACGGACTGTAATACGCATCACACGCCCTTACTCGCCGCCGGACGCCATCCGGTTCGACTTGATCACGCCGGCCTTGAGCTGCCCGCAGCCCGCTTGAATATCGATTCCGCGCCGGACGCGCACCGTGCTGCCGACGTGGTACGACTCCAGCACCTTTTGAAATGCCTCCACGCGGGCCGAGTCTGGCGGACGTCCCGTATAACCTTCGGTCGGGTTGAGCGGGATCAGGTTAACATGGCATTTCAGCCCATGTAACAGCCGTCCCAATTTTCCGGCCTGCTCAACCGTATCATTCTCACCGGCAATCAGCGCCCACTCAAACGTGACCCGCCGCCCGGTCTGCGCCACGTAGTCCCGGATCGCGTCCATCAGGTCAGCCAGAGGCCAGCGCTTGTTCACCGGCAGCAGTTTGCTGCGCTCCTCGTCGGTTGCGGCGTGCAGGCTGATCGCCAACCCGACCTGCAACCGCTCAGCGGCGATCAGATCCGCGCGATGATCTACGGCATCCTGC
>CAYMTN010000087.1:0-19881 GCA_964393335.1 uncultured Anaerolineaceae bacterium | reverse complement strand
CGGCCATCAGGACAATAATGTGGGGGGACTGCGCCATGACGTGCCCTCTTGTTGTGTCAAACGCTCAGGATTTGCGCGATATCTTCACGTGAGACGAAATTGGCGACGAGTGGCTGTGAGCCGTCCGGCTGCGCCTGCTGCCAGGTAGTGAGGATGCCCTCGCCTGTGTCGAGGCAGCTTACATAGCGGCTGCTCCCTGTCCCGTGTGGCGAAGTGAACAGCGGCGCGGTCAGCGAGATTCGCTCCAGGCAGTCGAGACGATCGGCTGGCCCCCAAAAAGCGCCGCCTATTTCCTCGCAGGAATAACCACGCGGGCGCTTGTGGGCGCGCGGGTTTTCTTCGTGGGCGCGCATACACTCGGCCCCATCGTAGAAATAAACGGCTACGCGTTTGTCCGCAAACATGCCCACCGGCGGAATGACCAGGCGGTCGGTGATGCGCGTGGATGCCACATCCCAGATCGGGCCGCGTGGGACCATTTCCCACGTGCTGACGGTCAGCGCTGCGCCCGGCCCGCTGCTGAGGGCGAGCGCCGTGTTGCACGATGCCCACGATATCGGGTGCGTGCAAAAGATGAGGGCTGTCTCTCCGCCGGGCGCATCAAACGGCACAGGGTCTTTGATGTGGAGATATCCGGGCAGATCGGTGCTCAGGACCGGTTCCAGCGTGTCGACCGTCAGGTGTTCGAGCGTTGGCCCGGTGAGGCGTTCAATCGACCAGACGCCCGTGCCCGGCTTCTGGTAACTGGTGAATAGCTCTGGGTAGGCGCGTTCCTTCTCAAGCGCCAGGAATAATTCCCACGTCCCATCCCCGCGCCGGTGCAAACCCGTTCCTTCGACTGACAGCACTCTGCCGTTGCGTGACAGGTCGGCTTTGGACCAGCTATGGACCTTTACGGCGGTCTGACCCCCATCATCGGACCGGAAGACGGCGCATTCCAGCCCGCGCGTGCCCGCTCCCAGCCCGGTGCGCGAGTCGCCGTAATCGCGGTAGCGCCCGCTGAGCCAGATGGCACCCGCGTCATCCTGCACGACATTGCCTCCACCGAACCAGTAGCCGGGCTGCTCCGCGTTGGCTGGCACGATGATATGAGCCTGTTCCTGATCCACCAGCCGCATAAGCAGGGTGATCAGCGCTTTTTTTTGGTTTGCAGAGAGAGTCATAGAAGTATCCTCATTGACCACGATGCCCGATGTTATTTCACAGAACCGGCAGTCAGGCCACCGATAATCCGATTGGAGAAAACGCCCGAGATAACCATCACCGGCAGGATAGCCAGCGTGGTAGCCGCGCTGATGATTTCCCAGGGAAACGAGAACTCGCCCGGGTAGAGTGAGATACCAACCGGGGCCGTGCGCATCGTGTTATCCGACAGCAGCACCAGCGCCAGCGGGAACTCATTCCACGAGAAAATGAAGACGATCAGCCCGGTGGCAATCAGGCCGGGTACAGACAGCGGCAAGATGATATTCCAGAAAATGCGAAACGATGAACAGCCATCCACACGCGCCGCGTCCTCGATTTCGAACGGGATCGTTTTGTAGTAACTTGACAGAATCCAGATCGACATGGGCATATATAACCCAATGTGCCCTATGATCAGGCTGGGGTAGGTATTGATGAGGTCCAGCTCCAAAAAGATGTCGAACAATGATGGCAGCAGCGCCATCGGAGGGAACATGGACACGGCCAGCATACCCAGCATGATGAACTGCCGTCCCCGGAAATTGAGCCGCGCAATGGCATAGGCCGCCAGCCCTCCAAAGCCGAGAATAGACGCGGTCGTGATGGTGGCCACAAACAGGCTGTTCCAGAGATAGCGCAAAAACTCCGGCGTTTCGACCAGAATGTATTTGTAGTTCTTGAACGTGATCGGGTTGGGCAGGAACTTGATCGGCCATGCGTAGATGTCGGCGGTGGGTTTCAGCGATGTCAACACTAACCAGGCTGTCGGGAAAAACGAGACGAAAACGATCAGCGCGGCGATGACGTAAAAGACCACCGAGTCGCTGTTGGTTGTGTCACCCACCGGGATAGAAAGCGCCCGGTCGGTTTGTTTTCGAATAAATGCAAGCGGCTGTGACAACATCATTCATTCGTCCTCATGACCCAAATGTAAAATGCGCTGATTGTCATGATGATCGCAAATTGGATAATAATCGCCGCCGAACCGCGAGTAAAGTTTACGTACTGGAAGATCAGCCGGTACGAGTAGAGCGATAGGGTTTCGGTTGAGGTGAGTGGGCCACCGTCCGTGAGGTTGAAGGGCAGCTCGAACGTCCGCAGCGCATCCATTGTGCGCAGCAGCAGCGCGACCATGATCGTGGGCCGCAGCAGGGGCAGGGTGATGTAGCGGAACTGCGTCCAGCGATTGGTACCATCCACTACCCCCGCTTCATACACGTCGGACGAGATTGTTTGCAGACCGGCCAGCAGCAGCAGGGCCATGAACGAACTGGTTTTCCACACGGCGACCGTCATCATGGACTGCATCGCCTCCGGGATTGAACCCAGGAAGTTGACTCGCTCGTGAACTAGGCCACTATTGCGCAGGATGGTGTTGAACAACCCAAACTCGGTGTTAAACATCCACCGCCACATCAAGGCGTTCAACGCTGTGGGCAGCGCCCAGGGAAAGAGAATCGCCAGCCGCAGGATGCCCCGCCCACGCGTGGCCCGATTCAAGATGAGCGCCAGCCACAGCCCAATGAGTAATTCCAACGGAACGGTATAAGCGGCGAACTGGACTGTGTTTTTCAATGCGGTAAGAAAGCGCGGTGTATCAAACAGCCGTTTGTAGTTATCCAGCCCGGCAAATTCGTATTCGTGAAAGATGCTCGTCGTGTTTTTGCCAAAGCTGAGCACCACGGTCTGCGTGACAGGCCACACCAGCACGAACGCCACAACCAAGATCGCGGGCATCGTAAACGCGATACCAGTTCGGAATGAGCGCGTCATATTGTCCTCACACAGGCTTCTTCGGCTGACTGCCACCGAATAGATTGAGTGCCGCGAGTTGAAGGTTGAGGATGAGCCAAACCGCGTTTGGCCCATCCCGTTCTACATACGCGTAGGACCTAAGGCATCAGCGCCCGAATCTGGTCTTCGGCGTCCTTGAGGGCGTCTTCCGGTGATTTTTCCCGAAGCAGCGCCGCTGTAATTTCGGTCTGCATGATCTCGGAGACTTCCGGGTAGAACGCACCGGTTTCCGCGGAAGGACGCACGAGGCTGTGCGTGAAGTTCGCCCCCAACTTGGGCAGCCAGGGGTTGGATGCAACCACAGCCGGGTCGTTGTACACTTCCGGACGGGTCGGCGCTTTGCTGGCGACCAACGCGGCCTCGACCTGCGATTCGTAGGAGGTGAAGCAGCGGATCAGATCAGCCGCCTCTTTCTTGTGCTTGGAATAGTGGTTGACGGCCAGCAAGAAGCCGCCGACCGTGGTCGAATTGCCACCTTCGTTCCCGGCGAAGACGGGGTTTTGAGTGACATCAAATTTGCCCTGCACCGGGGAATCGTCCGCTGACAGCGGCGCGATGACGAAGTCCTGTACCATCAGGAAGACCGCGCGCTCCTGCTGGAACATGATACGGGCATCGTCGGGGCGGAAGGTCAGAATACTTTCCGGCGCGACCTTGTATTCATACAACATATCGACCATGGTTTGCAGGGCCTTGACACCCTCGGGGCTGTTGATAGCCAGCTCGCCGTCTTCATTGAAGAACGTGCCACCGGCACCATAGAAGAATGAGAGCCAGTTCATGAACAGGCCTTCGATCTTGGCCCACATGCTCACGAAGCCGACCATGTCCGGGTTATTTTCGCTTTCGACGATGGTCTGTGCCTGTGCGATCAGCTCTTCCCAGGTCTGGGGCGGCTCGAACCCGTATTTTTCGAGTAAATCGGTGCGGTAGAAGAGATGAGTGCCATCGATATACAGCGGGATGGCGTAGATGTTGTCACCCAACACGGCTGCCGCAGCGAAACCGGGGATAAACTGATCGATTTCTTCCTGGGTGAAGTAGTCGTTAAGAGGCTCGATCCAACCGCGTGCCGCGAAGTCGCCCGGCCAGATGACATCGACGGCCAGCACATCGGGTGTATCGTTGCGCGCGGTGAAATTGGTGACATAGATGCTGCGCGACTCATTGGGCACGTCAGAGATCTTTTGCCATTCAACTTCGATATTGCCGATTTCCTCTTCGCAGCGAGCAATATGCGACTCGGCGACGTCCCCAAACCCACGCGGCCCAATTGACAGGACAATTTTCACCTTTTGACCATCTTGGGCGGAGGCCAGGGGCACAATGCTCACTACCAGGGCGATCATGAGCATCAGTGAAATAGATTTGAGTAAACGGGTATTCATTTTGCGCTCTCCAAATATCTAAAGTGGACTTGAAATGTGGTTTCAGGCAGCCAGCTAGACGATCGTCTCTCCTTTCGCGCGGCGTGGCTGGCTGGAGCCGCGAATGATGATCTCGGCTTCGAGCGAGATGTGACGGCAGGGAGTTTCCGGGTCGCTGATACGGTGAAGGATTTGCTCGGCAGCGATCTCTCCGAGTTTGTACGTTGGCTGAGCCACCACGGTAAGCCCTGGTTCGACCAGGGCGGTCCAGTTCGCATTGTCGAAGGTCACCAGGGCCACGTCATCCGGAACGGCGAGACTCATCTGTTTGATCGCGTGGAATACCCCACTCGCTAACAAGTGGTTGCTGGTCATCAGGGCGGATGGTGGGTCCGGCAGCGCCAGCAGCTTCCGCGCCAGGGCATAGCCGTTATTGGCGGTCGGGGCTGCGGTGACGTTCAGGTCCGGCTCAATGGGAATGCCGTAATATTCCAGGGCCCGGCGGTAGCCGACCGATCGCTCGCGCGCGGTGTAAAACGTGGACGACCCCATCACGGCTCCGATACGCCGGTAGCCGTTGGTGATGAGGTGTTCCACAAGTTGAAACGCCGCCCCAGCATTGTTGATCGTGACGCTGTCGACATTGTCGCTGTTTTTAATGCGCCGGTCGACGGTCACCACCGGGATACCCGCCTCAACCAGCCGGTCGATGGCATCATTCTCCTCGAAGGTGGGGGCGATAATGACCCCGGCCACGTTTTCTTCGACAAGCAAATCAACATAGTGTTTTTCTTTGGCGGGGTTTTCATCCGAGTTGCAGAGGAACAGCGCGAAATTATGCTGTGAGACTCGGTCTTCAATTGCGCGCACCAGGGGCGGGAAAAAATCGTAGACGATATCCGAGATGATGACGCCGATGATCTGCGAGCTTCTTGATTGCAGGCTGCGTGCGGTGCGGTTGGGGCGGTAGTTCAATTCCTTGACGGCCCGCAACACGCGCTGTCTGGTTTCTGGCCGGATGTTGGGCTTATCCGCCAGAACGCGTGACACGGTCGCATAGGATACACCCGCGCGTTCAGCCACGTCTTTCAGGGTCGGAGTCACAAATGCCTCGCGTCAAAAACGAATCTATGTAATTGTTTTAAACGTTTACAGAAAGTGTAAACGTTTAAATATCGGGAGTCAAGCAACTCGTTTCAGGGATGGCCCGTGTAGGAGATGCGCGACGTATCCGCCCTGATTTTCCCCTGACTTGTTCAGTCCAATATGTGAAGTCCACCCAGGATCCGTTTTGGTCGATCCTTTCCAATCCTTGACCGTCACTCGGCTGGCTCGCCTGTCGCCGGCCACCTGGATCGATCCTATTGTCAAGCCGTCTGGCGGCGCTCGACCCAACCCGTGCCTAACTTCATTGACAAAACTATTGTTTTCAGATAATGTACATTTTAATTCAGAATAAGAACTATTTTGGGGCGTTCGGAGCTTGATAATCTCCCCGACGAATGCGGTTGGTAACTGAAGAATGATTATCCTGTGTTCCCGTTCCTAGAAACACGTGAGCGGGAGACTACCCGGAGCCTACCTTTGAAAAAAAACAGCCGACTCGGGACTCTTCAAGACAGCCCATTTGAAGTAACACCCACGCGAACAGCGCCCTTCAAACTGTCCCCGCCCAAGTTCATGACCGTGGCTGCTATTCGCCAGTCCGGCACGCTATCCCGGACCCGGATCGCTGAAACCATCGGTTATTCTCCTTCGAAAATTACGTCGGTCGTGAACGATCTGATACAAGACGGGATTTTGGAGGAAAAGGGAGAAGGTCCCGCTACTGGTGCGCGCCGCGCCAGGGAAATCGGGTTCAATCCGAACTTTGGTTACATCGTGGCAGCCCGGATCGGCTTCTCAAAACTCGATATTGCGCTCGTGGACCTCACCGAGCATATCCGCGTCCGCCGGATGTTACCCATGCTCCAACCCGCTGACCCTGATACGGTCCTGAACCAGATTTGCGAGGTGGTCCGCGAGCGGATCGACAAATTGGGCATCCCGGTCAGTGATATTTTCGCCTTCAGTATCATCGTTCCCAGTTCGGTGGACATGCAATCGGGCACGTTATTCGATACGCCGCATTTGCCATCCTGGGGCGGCTATCCGATTGACAGCCTGATCCGCGAAGCCTTTCCGTATGCGATGGTTTTGATCGAAAACGAAGCGAACGCAATGGCCTTTGGGGAATTGCATAAGGGTGATGCGCGTCACCTGCAGAATCTGGTTTATGTCAATGTCGGCACATCGATCAACGCCGGTTTGATCCTTAACGGGCAAATTTATCGCGGTGCGAATGGCCGCGCGGGTGATATTGGGCAGCTTCAAGTAAAAATCAGAAATGCTGCCAGTCAGACTGAAAACGTGGTGACACTAGAGTCGATTGTCTCAGGCACATCCATCGCGGCCCAGGCGAAACAAATGGTGAAGTCAGGTGCCGATACGATGCTCAGCCATACCGATCTGGATGCGTTTACGGCGCGTGATGTTGGAGTCGCCGCCACAGAAGGCGATCGCGTGGCCCACCAGATCATTGACCAGAGCGGGCAGGTTCTGGGTGAAACGCTGGCAAATATCGTGAACTTCTTGGATACAGACCTGGTTCTCATCGGTGGAACCGTCAGCGCGGTTGCCCCGGCATTTCTGGCCGCTATCAGGCGCAGTATTTTAGATCGTTCCCCGTCTTTGGCGGCGCAGCATCTCCGTATCGAGATCGCCACCCTGGGGCCGGAAGCCAGTATGCTTGGTGCAATCGCTCTCGCGCTCGAAAACCTTTTTGTCAGCGACCGGTGATTTTCCGGCTAGAGAAGACCTTGTGTTATGGACAAATGGGTTGATCTCAGTGTAGCTGAGCAGAAAAATCAACTGGAACAACTCGCCCGGTCGATTCCGATGGCAGTTGCTATCATGGATCGGGACATGCGCTATCTGTTCGTCAACGATCGCTGGATGTCCGATTTTGGGCTGGAGGGCCGGGACATCATCGGCGCGAGTTATTACGAAGTCTTCCAGGAAATCAGTGACAACTGGAAAGCCATTCACCAACGCTGCTTACAGGGGGAGGAGCACTGTGACGAGCAGGTTCTTTTCACACGGGCGGATGGCTCACCGGAATGGATCAAGCGTAAGATTCACCCCTGGACCACCACGCAGGGTGAGATTGGCGGGCTGATCGTCTACGCTGAGTTTATTACAGATCGCAAACAAACCCAGGATGCCCTTAAAGCGCAGCGCAACTTTCTACGCCAGGTGATCGATCTCGACCCCAGTTTCATTTTCGCCAAAGATAAATATGGGCGGTTCCTGCTCGTCAACAAGGCGCTGGCCGATGCCTATGGCACAAAACCCGACGAAACGGTCGGCAAGCTGGATAAGGACTTTAACCCGCACCGCAGTGAAGCCGAGCATTTCTACCGCGACGATATCGAAGTCGTGCGCACGCGCCAGCCCAAGTTCATCCCTGAAGAACCACTGTCCAACGTGGTGACAGGCGAAACGCGCTGGTATCAAACGATCAAAGTCCCGTTGATCGCCGCCGACGGTCAGACTGTGCAGCTACTCGGCGTCGCCACCGACATCACTGACCGCAAATGTGCCCAGGACCGGCTCGAAGCGCAGCGCAACTACCTGCGCCAGGTGATCGATCTTGACCCCGGTTTTGTCTTTGCCAAAGATGAACATGGCCGTTTTTTGTTGGTCAACAAGGCGCTGGCTGATGCCTACGGCACAACGCCTGACGAAATGGTCGGCAAGCTGGATAGAGACTTCAACCCGCACCGCAGCGAAGCCGAGCATTTCCACCGTGACGACATCGAAGTCGTGCGCACGCGCCAGCCCAAGTTCATCCCTGAAGAACCACTGTCCAACGTGGTGACAGGTGAAACGCGCTGGTATCAAACGATCAAGGTCCCGTTGATCGCCGCTGACGGTCAAACCGTGCAGCTGCTCGGCGTTGCCACCGACATCACCGACCGCAAACGCGCCCAGGACCGGCTCGAAGCGCAGCGTAACTTTCTGCGCCAGGTGATCGATCTCGACCCCAGCTTCATCTTTGCCAAAGATGAACATGGCCGCTTTTTGTTGGCCAACAAGGCGCTGGCCGATGCCTACGGCACAACGCCCGACGAGATGGTCGGCAAATACGACGAAGATTTCAACCCTAAGCGCGGCGAAACGGAACATTTCCGCCAGGACGACATCGAAGTTGTACGGACACGCCAGCCAAAGTTTATCCCAGAAGAGCCTGTTTCCAATGCCCGCACAGCCGAAACGCGCTGGTACCAGACGACCAAGGTTCCGCTGATCGCGGCTGATGGTCAAACCGTGCAGCTTCTAGGCATCGCGGCGGACATCACCGATCGCAAACGTGCCCAGGAGCAGCTTCAACAACTGGTGGTTCACGAACAAAAAGCGCGCCGCGAAGCCGAAACCGCCACCCGGCTGAAAGACCTTTTTCTTGCCAACATGAGCCACGAATTACGCACCCCGCTCAACGCAATTATCGGATTCCTGCGCGAGATGCTCTACAGCCAGCAGCTTGACGACGATAATACGCACATGGCCGAACGATGCCTGGCAAACGGCCAACGCCTGCTCATGTTGATCAACAGTGTGCTCGATCTCTCCCGGTTGGCGACCGGCAGCCTGGAAATTGTGCCCTCGCCTATCTCGCTGCATGATCTCGCCACGAGCATTGTCGAAGACCTCCAGCTCCAGGCCAAAGAAAAGGGACTTGAACTTAGCCTCGAACTTGATCCCGCTTTGCCTGAGATCGTCGTGCACGACGAAGAGCGCCTGATCCAGATCACCACCAATTTGCTCGCCAATGCCATCAAGTTCACCAACCGGGGCACCATCCAATTAGCGCTCAGGCGGCAGAACGAACGGTTGATCATACGCGTGTCGGATACGGGCATCGGCATCCCCAGTTCGATGCAAGAAATCATCTTTCAAGATTTCGTCCAGTTAGACAGCTCGTCGAAAAAGCGTTATGGTGGGGCCGGGCTGGGGCTGTCTATCGTCAGTAATCTGGTAGACTTGATGAAGGGCCACGTGACGGTCGAGAGCGAAGTCGGTGCCTATTCGGTATTTACGGTTGCCATCCCGTTGGAACTCAGCGCCAGCGCGGACCAGTCCACCTAAACCAGGAGCCTCCCATTGGAGCCAAAATCGGTTTTGATTGTCGAAGACGATCCCGACGGGCAAGAACTCGTCGCCCGGATGTTGATCCGCGCCAATATCCCGGTTGAAGTCGCCGGAACCGCCGAAGACGCGCTGCAACTGCTCTCGCCGGAGGAGCATGTCGCCATCGTGATCGATCTGGCGCTGCCGGGCATGGATGGCTTTGAACTGCTCAGTCGCATCCGCGAAGATTCGGCCTTGTCCACCCTGCCTTGCATTGCCATCACCGCCTACCATACACCCTCGCTCAAGCAGCGTGTGATGAGCGATGGCTTTGACGCCTACTTCTCCAAGCCGCTCGACGATATTCGATTTTTACGCGCAGTCAAGGAAATTGTCGGCGCTGCCGGTTGATGAGACTTCCCGTACCTGATCGGCTTATAGTGCGCTGCCCGATGCGCTTTGGCGCTCAATCTATCCCGAACCGTGCTCCAATTCAATACTTCAGTTTATAAAATAATCAGTTTATTGACAGAAGTATTTTTTTCCAGTAATGTATATTGAGATTGATTTCAAGTCGGAATTAGAGTTATTTGAGTACGCTCACGAAAAGCCATGTTGAAGCAAAAAACAGCTATTCATCTTCTTCCGAAAATATTTGTTCAGGAGACCCAGGATTCTGGCGGTACTCAAAACAAGATCAAGGCACGCCAGCCACCGGGTCTATTTTTTTTCTCTGCACACCAGTGCGCTCGATCTGTGCTTTGGATCGTGGTAGACCCGTCCGCCACCATCAGCAGAAAGGAGTCCTACCTCGCCCATTCATAACCCACCGCCGTTTAAAACAATTTTTGTAAACTCAGCCTTTTCAGGAGGAATGCCACCCATGTTTAAAAAAACCACCAGCTTGCTTATTCTCGTGACGATGCTCGTGACGCTCATCGGCATCGGCGCGGCAACCGCTGCGCCCACCGACCGCGCCGTCAGCGAACTGACGATCTTCTGGGCGCAGTGGCCGCCTGCCGACTACTTGCAGGAAATCGGTAACCGCTACGAAGCAGAAACCGGCGTCAAGATCAACGTCGTTCAGGAACCCTGGGGCAGCTTCCAAGATCGCATGTCGACGGAATGGGCCGCCAAAGGTGATGCGTTCGACATGGTCGTCGGCGACAGCCAGTGGCTCGGCCAGGGTGCCGAACAGGGCCACTATATGGAACTGACCGACTTCATGACGTCGAACGGCATCGATGCAACCGTGACACCTGCCACCCTCAAATACTACGGTGAGTTCCCGGCCAATTCGGGCCGCTACTGGGCTTACCCGACCGAGGGTGACGCGGTAGGTTGGGCGTACCGCAAAGATCGCCTCGAGGACTCCGACGAAATGGCCGCCTTCGAAGCCAAGTATGGCTACCCGCTGGCCGTGCCGGAAACCTGGCAGCAGCTCCGCGACATCGCGGAATTCTTCACCCGCCCGGACGAGAACATCTACGGCGTGGGCGTCTACACCCAGAAAGACTATGACGGCATGATCATGGGTTATGAAAACGTCATGTTCAGTTGGGGTGTGAACTGGCAAGACGAGAACAACGAAGTCCTGGGTGTGGTCAACTCAGACAAGGCCGTCGAAGCGCTCGAATTCTACAAGGAGCTGTACAGTTTCGCGCCGCCCGGCACGAACAACGCCTTCTACACCGAGATGAACTCCGTGTTTGCCAACGGCCAGGCGACGATGATCATGAACTACTTCGCCTTCCTGCCTGACCTCCTCAACGCCGAAATCAATCCCTATGCTGACGTGACCGGCTACTTCTCCGGACCGGCTGGCCCTTATGGCGACCGTTACGTCGCGCTCGGCGGCCAGGGACTAAGCATCCTCAGCTACATCAGCGATGAGCGCAAGCAGGCGTCGCTGGACTTCATCAAGTGGTTCGCCAGCGACGAAGTTCAGAAGCAGTGGGCCGACGTCGGCGGCTACACCTGCAACATCGGCGTGCTGGAGTCGGACGAATTCCTGAACCACACCCCCTACAACCAGGCGTTTGCCCAATCGATGACCTTCGTCAAGGACTTCTGGAACATCCCCGCTTATGGTGAGCTGCTGGAAATTGCCCAGCGTTACATCAACGGCTACGTGGTCGGCAACGTCGGGAACGCCAAAGATGACCTGGACAATATGGCCGTCGAACAGCATGATGTGCTGGTCGAAGCGGGTGTCTTGTCGCAGTAATCTGGCTCTCAATATCGATGGGGAGGTTCGCCTCCCCATCCTCAACCATCAAAGGTAGGCGCATGTCCCAAGTGAATGCTCAAGCCATACCCGCCGGACAGGTCCCATCCACCCGGTATCGCGGTCGGCGGCAGGTCAGCGATCGGACGATTGCCACGCTGTTCATCATGCCAACCCTGGTCTTGCTGATCCTGATGAACGTCTTTCCCTTGTTTTACAGCATGTATTTGAGCTTCAACGATTATTCAGCCATGGGCAGTGAGCCACCCAAGTGGATCGGCGTTGAAAACTATCAGAAAATACTTACCACCGAACGAGAGCGGTACTGGCATAACTTCACCTTGACGGGCCGCTACGCCGTGCTGACCGTCGGGCTGCAGATCGTCTTGGGTTTCGGTCTGGCGATGCTGCTGCGGCAGAAATTCAGAGGCAGCGGCCTGATCACCACCCTGATCCTGATCCCGATGATGCTGTCCCCGGTGGTCGTCGGTTTGTTTTGGAAACTGATTTTTGATCCCTCCAAAGGTATTTTTAATTACCTGATTTATACCGATCACATCCGCAGCCACCAATGGTTAGCCAGTCCGACGCTCGCGCTGTGGGCGATTATCATCGTGGACGTGTGGATGTGGAGCCCGTTCGTCATGCTGCTGTGTCTGTCCGGCTTGAGCGCCATTCCCGAATACCTGTACGAAGCGGCGGCCATCGACCGGGCCAGCGCGTGGTTCCAATTCCGCCGTATCACCCTGCCGCAGGTCATGCCACTGCTGCTGATCGCGGTGCTGTTCCGCACGATTGAAGCCTTCAAAGCCTTCGATCTGGTCATGGGGCTGACCGGGGGCGGACCGGGCGACACGACCGAAACGGTCGCCATCCGGCTGTACAGCGAAGCGTTCCTGGGCAAGTTCAGAACCGGCGAGTCCAGCGCCCTGGCCTATATCGTGTTGATCGTCATCATCGCCGTCAGCAACCTGTATATCCGGGCGCTCAACCAGGCAAGGGAGGGGTAGGCTATGTTTGGGTTGGATATTCCACTGCCCGATTTTTGGGTTGTCTACCTGTTTATATTCTGGCTGCTGGTCGGCAGCACGACGACGCCGGTTGTCTTCCGCTATAAAGGCCAGTCCGCGCTGCTCGGCGTGATCGTCGGGATCGGTGTGGGCGCGTTAAGTGGCGTTGTGTTCATGCTGCTGCTGGTCATCCTCAAGCCGCTGGTGGATATGCTGGATCAACCGCTGCTGAGCGCCCTGCTGACCATCGTCGCCAGCGCCGTGATCGTGCTGCTGCTGTTAGGGTTTGTCAAACGGTTCGTGCCGGTCGCTCATGCCGCTGAGGGCAGTGAAAACGCGGCGAACGGCGGGCCGCACGCCGAAGTGAATTACTCGACCCGCGTCGATAAAGTGGACCCCAACTGGCAGTCGGCGCAATCGATCCGTGCTAGCATTACCGTGATGTTCGCTGTGTTGACCCTGATCCCAGTCGTCTGGATGGGTATGACCGCCTTCAAGTCCTACCCGGACGCGGTGGCTTCGCCGCCCAAAGTGGTCTTTGAACCGACCATAGAAGGTGTGGTCACTCTGCTGACCAAACGCCGCCAGTTGATGACCGAAGAGCAAAAAGCCGAATACGAACAGTCCAAAAACCTGAACTGGGCGGATAAGGTCATGCTCAAAAGCGGGCAGGCCATTATCGGCCAGAGCGAGTATGTCAACCGCCTGAAAAACTCGCTGATCATCGCCGTCTCCTCGACAGTGCTGTCGGTGGGGCTTGGCCTGCTGTCCGCATATGCGTTCAGCCGCTTCAACGTCCCCGGCGAAGGCGATCTGCTGTTTTTCATTCTCAGCACGCGTATGCTGCCGCCGGTCGTCGTCACGATTCCGATCTTTCTGATGTATCGCCAGTTGCACCTGTACGATACCTACAGTGGGATGATCATCCTGTATACAGCGTTCAACCTCTCGTTTTCGGTCTGGCTGTTGAAGGGTTTTATCGACGAAATCCCCAAAGAGTACGAAGAAGCGGCCCTGGTCGACGGCTATACCCGCCTGCAAGCCTTTGTCCGGATCGTGATCCCGGAAGCGGTCACGGGTATCGCGGCCACCACGGTTTTCTGCTTTATCTTCGCCTGGAACGAATACGCCTTTGCGCTGATGCTGACATCTCAAAAAGCGCGCACCGCGCCGCCGCATATCCCTTCGATGATCGGCTCCGGCGTGGTCGAATGGGCGGCAATTGCGGCTGGCTCCCTCTTCTTCCTGATCCCGGTGGTGCTGGTCACCTTTGCGCTGCGGCGCTATTTGCTGCGCGGGGTCACGTTCGGCGCTATTCGCCAGGGATAACGGCATGGCAACTATTGAACTGATTAACGTTGAAAAGAAATTTGGCGACCTGCACGCCGTCAAACCGATGAATCTCACCATTCATAACGGCGAGTTCGTGGTCCTGTTAGGGCCGTCCGGCTGTGGCAAAACAACCTCGCTGCGGATGATCTCCGGCCTGGAAGCCGTCACCGGCGGCCAGATTTTGCTGGACGGGCGTGATGTCACCTGGGCACACCCCAGCGACCGCGACATCGCGTTTGTTTTCCAGTTTTTCGCACTCTACTCGCACATGTCTGCGCGCGAGAATATCGCTTTCCCGCTGCAAGCGCAGCATGAAAGCAAAGAAACGGTCCGCCAGCGTGTCGCGGAAGTGGCCCAACTGCTCCGTATCGAACACGTTTTGCACGTCCGGCCCGGCGCGCTGAGCGGCGGCGACCAACAGCGGATCGCGCTGGCGCGGGCGTTGGTCCGCCGCCCGGCAGCTTTCCTGATGGATGAACCCCTGGGGGCGCTGGATGCAGAGTTCCGCGAGACGATGCGCGCCGAGATCAAACGCCTGCACATCGAGCAGCATGCCACGACCGTGTATGTCACGCACGACCAGATCGAAGCGATGGCGATGGGCGACCGTATCGTTGTCATGTCCGCCGCAGAGGTGCAGCAGGTCGGCACGCCCGCCGAGGTCTATCACGACCCGGCGAACCTGTTCGTCGCGCAGTTTATCGGCAGCCCCGGCATGAATCTGGTCACCGGCCAGTATGCCAACGGCGTTTTCCATATTCCCAACTGCGGCCCCTACCCGGTGCCTGTGGATTGGGTACCGGCGCTCAACGAAGCCGTAAACGGGGAGGGTGAGGTTGTCCTCGGCTTCCGTCCCGAAGCGGTTTCAGTCGCCGAGGCGGGCGCGCTGCCCGCCACAGTCTACGCGACCGATCTACACGGTGGGTATACCATGCTGCACCTGGATTTGTGCGACAACCAGCTTGTCCACGCGCGCACCACGCGCGAAGCTCAGTACAAGATTCACGCGCCAGTCCGTTTCGATCTTAATCCGGGCATGGTGCGTTTCTTCCATCCGAAAACTGAAAAAGCCATCGTGCGGGAGGTGGGAGCATGAGTAACGTTGAACTGCGTAACGTCGCCAAGCGGTTCAAAGACGTCACCGCCCTGAACGATGTCTCCTTCTCGATCCGGGATGGCGAGTTTTTCGTGCTGCTCGGCCCGACGGGTGCGGGCAAAACCACTACCCTGCGTGTGATCGCCGGGCTGACCAAACAGGACGCAGGCGACGTGATCTTTGACGAGATGAACGTCAACACCTTCGCCCCGGCGGATCGGGATATCGCGTTTGTGTTCCAGCAATATTCGCTCTACCCGGCCAAAACCGTCTACGACAATCTGGCCTTTCCGCTGCGCTCGCCGCTGCGCAAGCTCCCGAAAGACCAGATCGACCAGCGCGTGCGCGAAGTCGCGGAAAAGCTCCGCATCACGCATTTGATCGAGCGCAAAACTGCCAATCTTTCCGGCGGCGAGATGCAGCGCGTGTCGATTGGGCGCGCGCTGGTGCGTAATCCGCGTATCTTCTTGATGGATGAGCCGCTGAGTAATCTTGACGCCAAGCTCCGCGAGGCGCTGCGCGTCGAACTGCAACACCTGCAAAAAACCGAAGGCACGACCACCCTGTTTGTCACGCACGATCAAATCGAAGCCTTGACCCTGGCCGACCGCATCGCCGTGTTGGACAAGGGCAACATTATTCAGATCGGCACACCTTACGACATCTACGATCACCCGGCGACGACCTTTGTCGCGCAGTTGGTCGGCATCCCGCGGATCAACCTGATGGAGGCCGAGCGCGAAAACGGCAGCCTGCATATCTGCGACAGTGTGATCAAACTCCCGATTCCCGCCGGGCAGGATATCCCGCAGGACTTCTTGATCGGCATCCGGCCCGAAGATGTGCGCCCCACCCCGGACGGAAACCAACAGGGTGAAGTGGTCCTTACCGAGCCGTTAGGCGTGGAAACCGTCGTGCATATCCGGTCCGGTCAGCAGGCCCTGCTGAGTATCGTGCCGGGCATCACCGATCTGAAGATTGGCGACCCGGTTCATTACAACATCGTGCATGAGCGCTTGCACTTCTTCAACCTGGAGGGCGGGCGGGTTTGACGTGTTTTTTCGTAGGGGCGTGTGGTACGCCTCTGTACGAGATTTTCTTTTGCTGACGGCTGATAGCCGAAAACTACTATCTCTCAACAGACAACACCTTTCGCAGGAGAAACCATAATGAAATTTGGCATCAGTACCTGGGTGTGGGTTTCCCCACTGACCACCGACGGGATCGCAGAATTGGCCCCGAAGGTAAAAGAAATCGGCTTTGACTGGTTCGAAGTGCCCATCGAAGGCACGGGGGACATCGACTACAAGCGTGCGTCCGCGATCCTGCGTGATAACGGTCTTGCGGTCAGCGTGTGCGCCGCTATGGGTTCGGATCGTGATCTCATTCACCCGGACAAAGCCATCCGCGACAACGGCATGGATTACCTCAAGCACTGCATGGACGCCGCCGCCACGCTTGGCGCGACCAATCTGGTCGGTCCATTGTATTCCTCGGTGGGGCGTACCTGGCAGATGACCGACGCCGAGCGCGCCAAAGATACCGATCTGCTGGTCGGGCAGCTCCGCGAGTTAGCCGCCTATGCGGGCGATAAGGGCGTCGTGCTGGGCGTCGAGCCGCTCAACCGCTTTGAAACGAGTTTCATCAATCTGGCCTCGCAGGTGATCCCGGTTGTGGACCGCGTCGATCATCCCGCCTGCAAGATCATGCTCGACACCTTCCACATGAACATTGAAGAGCAGTCGTTAGGTGACGCGATCCGCGCCGTCGGGAACCGGCTGGCGCAGGTGCACAGCTGCGAAAACGACCGGGGCGCGCCCGGCAGCGGTCATGTGCCGTGGGACGAAGTCAGCGCCGCGTTAGAAGACATCAACTATGACGGACCAATCGTGATCGAGTCGTTCACCGACAAGGTCAAGAGTATCGCGCGCGCCGCCGCGATCTGGCGTCCGCTCGCCGCCAGCCAGGACGCGCTGGCCGCCGACGGACTGAAATTCTTACGGCAGCAGTTCGCCTGAAAACCGTTGGCCCGTGCGCTTTTGGTAGGGGCGTATATTCACACGCCCCTGGGCGGAACCAGCGCCGCCCCTGCAAGTGATTCGTTTTTTGCTGACGGCTGAAAACCGAATGTTATTTTTAGAGGAGTGAGCACCTATGGCCGATAAAAAAATCAACGTCGCCATCATTGGCTTGGGATTTGGCGCGGAATTCATCCCGATTTACCAGAACCACCCGCATACCAACATGTACGCTATCTGCCAGCGCACTGAAAGCCGGCTGAACCAGATCGGGGATGCCTTTGGCATCGAGAAGCGTTACACCGATTATTATAAGCTGCTCGAAGACCCCAACATCGACGCTGTTCACATCAATTCTCCCATCCATGAGCACGCCAGAATGAGCATCGCCGGGTTGAAAGCGGGCAAGCATGTCGCCTGTACCGTCCCTGCCGCCACCTCGATAGCGGAACTGGAGCAGATCGTCGCCGCGCAGGCCGAGTCCGGCAAGAACTACATGATGATGGAAACCGTCATTTACTCGCGCGAGTTCCTTTACATCAAGGAGCTGTACGAAACCGGCAAAATGGGTCGTATCCAGTATCTGCGTGCCACGCACCAGCAAGAAATGCTCGGCTGGCCGGGTTATTGGGAAGGTCTGCCGCCCATGCACTACGCGACACACGTCGTCAGCCCGTGCCTTGCCCTGCCCCGCCAGGACGCTGAGTCCGTGACGTGCTTTGGATCGGGCCGCATTCAGGAATACCTGATCCCGAAGTATAATTCGCCCTTTGCTATCGAAACGGCGCATATCAAGATGAGAAATTCAGACCTCGTGGCCGAAGTCATGCGCCACCTGTTCAACACCGCGCGCCAATACCGTGAAAGCTTCGACGTGTACGGCAGTAAAATGGCGTTCGAATGGCCGCTGATCGAGCATGAGCCGCCGGTCGTCCACATTGGCGAAACACCGCATAAAGTCGATGTGCTGGATTACGCGCACTTGCTCCCCGAAGAGATTCAGCGCTTCACGACGAAAGGCGTCTACGGCAAAGAGCAGCAGCATCTTTCGTTCATCCAGGGGGCGGGGCACGGTGGATCGCACCCGCACATGACCCACGAGTTCATCATGAGCATTGTCGAGGGCCGCGATTCGTTTCCGAACGCACGGCAGGCCGCCAACTGGACCGCCGTCGGCATCCTGGCCCACGAGTCCGCCATGCAGGGTGGCGTAACGATGAAGCTGCCCGCCTTTACCCTGTCGTCTTAATGAGTATCCTGGGCGGGGGCGGTGTAGTCATCCCGCTCCTACAGGTACGGAAACCACTATGAGAAAAAGACTCGCGCACATACTGATCCGATTCGCGATTACCATTGTTATCGTGCTCGCTATCGGCGGGATCATCAGCCTGTACACAAATACGCTGTCTCAAGAACAACAAGACGAAGTGCTGATCAAAGCGGTTCCGTTTGTCGCCATCTTTGTTTCGATTGTGCTGGCGTTCATCGGCCTGATCGTGGTCGTCGCCGTTGCCTTTGAGGGCAAGGTACCCCTGCGCTCCTACCGCCCCATTGAATTCATCCTGATCGCGGGTATTCTGCTGGGAGTAGCCGGATTGTTCCAGGGCTGGAAGCTGTTCGTGTATGAATTCGGCTTTCTGGTGCTGTTATTCTCGCTGCTGGCCTTTATGATCTGGAGCCACCTCACGCCGATGCCAGTTCGCCAGGGCCGCGCCATGCCACCGCTGAGCCGCACCGCACACCTGGTCGGAATCGCGGCGGCAATGCTTGTTTGGGCCGCTGTAACCGTCTATACCATCAATGACAACAAGCCGCAGGAACCTTATGGATTCGGTAATACACTGTGGAACTTCAAAAGCGATGAGGAAAAAGCGCAAATCAGAAACGATGCGGACAGCGAATATCACAATGCCAAGATTCCGGTGTTCGCGCTGATGAGTCTGCTACCCGCTGGATTGGTATATTTCGGTGTCCGCGAGATCGCGGCGGCGCGCCAGCCCGGTTCAACCGTTCCGCCGCTGGCCGCTGAGAGGATACCATCGGGTTAATTTAATCTATTTAAGCCTATCAAGAAAGGGAAACGATTATGGCCAGACCAGTCACTTTATTTACCGGCCAATGGGCCGACCTGACGCTTGATGCGTTGGCGGCCAAAGCCAAGAGTTTTGGTTATGATGGCCTAGAATTGGCCTGCTGGGGCGATCATTTCGAAGTGGATAAAGCCCTGTCGGATGACAAGTACGTCCAGACGCGCAAGGATATTCTGTCAAAACACGGGCTGAAGTGTTTCGCCATCAGCACGCACCTCGTCGGGCAGTGTGTCGCCGACGCGATCATTGATGACCGCCACAAGGCCATTCTGCCGCCGCGCCTGTTTGGCGACGGCGATCCCGAAGGTGTGCGCCAGCGCTGCGCCGAAGAAGTCAAGAGCACCGCAAAAGCTGCCAGGCTGCTGGGTGTGGACGTGGTCAACGGTTTCACCGGCAGCCCGGTATGGCACATGCTCTACCCCTTCCCGCCGACCTCGCAGGCCATGATCGACGCCGGTTTTAAGGAATTCGCCGCACGCTGGACGCCGATTTTGGATGTGTTCGCGGCGGAAGGGGTCAAATTTGGCCTGGAATGCCACCCGGCGGAAATCGCCTACGATATCTATACCGCGCAGCGCGCGCTGGATGCGCTC
>CAYMTN010000086.1:0-19976 GCA_964393335.1 uncultured Anaerolineaceae bacterium | reverse complement strand
CCTCGGCCACCTGTGCATCACGGTATTTCATTGGGAGCAAAACCGGAGATGTTACGTTACTGGGAGCAATCAACGGAAAATCATGCGTGTGACTCCTGAGCTGGACTTCACGCATTGAAAAGAACCTGGGCTTGATTTCAGACAGGCGTGCAAACACTGGTCACCCTTTAGGATTTTTGGTCCATACGCTGCGTGTGTACTTCGGTGACCGCTAATCTCAATCGTTCGAACGGTTCAAGAATGTCATGTCGCAACATCATATCCCTGATTACCAGTTCTGCATGATCTCTTTCTTCAGGAAAATTCCGATGAGCTTGAATAATGATTGAATCATCCTTTGACGATTGCTTCAAAAGCACCATAGGAAATTGAAGTTCACTGCGAGTGAGGAGTAGTGTGTCTAGTCTACAGATCGCCAAGCTGACACGTTCGCGTACACGCTCTAGAAGCGGTACGCCGATCAGGTCTTTATAGACATATTCAGATATTGACGGTCCATACAATAAGACCTGAAGTCGGGTGGGTTTTATCAGACTTGTCACGCGGAACTCGTATGGCCTTGTTTCTTTATCCGTTACCAAAACACCGCCGCGAAAGGCCCTGTCTTCAAGCACTATGATATCAACAAAGGCAATTCTGAGATCATATGTTTCATGCTGTGCCATTCGTTTGCGCCCCTCTGGCTAGAGAATATTCAATGCTTGTTAGCCTGGTTCGTCCCGCGATAATGGTCCTATACTATTCCGGTCTGCGACCGTTCATGGGTAGCGAAAATCCGTCGGGTATGCAAATTAGCCAACACCAATATACGTTCGAAGAACTCTCTCTCTTGAGCATATTACAATACTCCGAATAGCCGAAAAACGCTACTGCGGCAGGACCGGCGGCGGGCAGGCGTTGGGCAGCGCGGCGATGGGCTGGACCTGCACCTGCGCCAGGACGGCCTGGTCCGGGTCGGGCGTCAGCGTGGCAGGGGCAAAACTCAGCGCAAACGAGCCGCGCGCCTGGCTGCCATCGACCGGCAGGCCAGCATCAGCGGTCTGCGTATCCTGCGCGAAACGCAGCGGCAGAGTCAGGCGGTAATCGCCGGGCTGAGTCGCGCATAGCAGCACGTCAGCCCCGGCGGCTGTTTCCGTCCAGTAGAGCGTGAAACGCGGGATGCCCCCGGCTTGCAGCAGCCATTGATCAAAGAACCACGCCAAATCCTGCCCGCTAACCGACTCGGCCAACTGCCAGAAATCGAGCGTGGTGGTGGGGCGGTCGGCGTAGGTGGCGGCATACGTGCGCAGCAGCGTGAAAAACGCGTCGTCGCCGATCTGCTGGCGCAGCATGTACAGCACCCACGCGCCCTTGTCATAACTGGCCGTGCTGAATAACTCGCCGGGCTGCGGCGCTGCCAGCGGCGTGCTGCGTTTGTCCGAGATCAACGCCTGCTCGGACAATGTGCGGGCGGCCAGCGCCGACGATTCGCCGTAACGGGCTTCACGCGCCAGCCACTCGGCGTAGGTAGCGAATCCCTCGTTCAGCCAGATATTCTCCCAGCCTTGCAGCGACACCGTATTCCCGTACCACTGGTGCGCCAGCTCGTGAACCAACAGCGCGAACAGGTCTTCTTCGGACATGCTCAGCACGCTGTCCGGCATGGCGGTCATGGTCTGGGTTTCGAGCGCCATGCCTTCGCGCGGGACCACGACATGCCCGTAGCTGTCGAAGGGATAGGGGCCGAACCACTGTTCGAGCATAACCAGCGCCTCGCCGGTATAGCTGAACACGGCGCTGCCCGCGATGGCGTCTTGCGCGTAGACGAAGTTTTGCAGCGGGATGCCGTTGGGCGCGGTAGCGGTCACGGCGGCGTAATCGGCGGCGGCGACCAGCGCTAGATAGGTCGTCATGGGGTACGCCAAACGCCAGTGAAAGGTCTGCGACCCGTCGTCGTGCGGCGTGACGTCGATGAGCTGCCCGTTGGCGACCGCTTCCAGCGGGGCCGGGACGCGTAGCCGGAAATCGTAGGTCGCGCGATCGGTCGGGTGATCGTTGCACGGGAACCAGCTATGCGCCGCGTCCGGCTCGTTGAGCGCCGATACCCGCCCGCCGTCGAACACCATTCCGATCTGGTAATACGGCATGTACCGGCTGGCGAAAGGGCGTGGCGCGGCGTGGTACGCGATCACGACCTGGAAGGTGGCCCCGTAATCGAGCGGGGCGGGGAGCTGGATGATCAACTTCTGCTCTTTGGCGACAAACGGCGTATCCGTCCCGTCGATGGTGACACGCTCGATTTCCAGCGCGGCGGCGTCGAGGCTGAACGTGATCAGGCCCTGGTACGTGGCGCGGATGTCGAGCGCCGCCGACCCGGCCAGCGTGCCCTGGTCCGGGTTGATGGCCAGATCGAGCGTGTAATGCAGCACATCGATGCCGCTGTTGCCCAGGCCGGGCGCGAGCGGATCGTCAAGGGTGGGCATGCCCTCGACCGGCGCGGATTCAGCGCCCCGCAGCACGACGGCCAGTGCCTCGCTGCGGATCGACTCATTGGCGGCGTACAGGTCTTGAATCCACAGCGCGGCGGGGCTTACCCACGTTTCCGGCTGCGTCTTCGAGCCGCCCGCGCGCCATGCCAGCCCGACCAGATCGCCGCTGTCGCGGTCATAGACCGGGCTGCCGGCAGGCAGCAGGTCAGGCGAATCCAGCAGCAGCGAGGGGACGCGCCAGGGACCGCCGAGCGCCGGATTTCCGGCGGCAGGCAGCAGGTCCGGCGCGCTGGTACGCAGCATGACGGGTGCAATCGCCGGAACGCCGGACGTCTGCACGGCAGCCAGCGCCGGGTGATCGATGCCGGTCGGGACCAGGCTCAACCGGGCGGGCAGCACGCCGCGCGCCTCTACGGCCAGCGCATCGACGGCAAACAACGCGATGTCGTAGCGGCGGCTGGCATAGACCAGGCGCTGAATCGGCACCGGCGCTGACTCCCAGGTATCACCCGCCAGTGGAAACACGAAACCCGCGCCTGCGAACCGCGCAAACGGCGTACAGCCCGGTCCGGCCTTCGCCAGCGGAGTCCACACGCCGCCGCAGTCGGCCAGTGCGAGCAGGTCTTCGCCGGGATCGAGCACGCCGTCATCGTCAAAACGCGGCACCTGGCGGCTGGGCGCTATCGCCGGAGGATCGGCCATGTACTGCGCCCCGTCCAGCGTCCAGGGGTGCCAGTTGGTCAGCACCAGGCCGTGCCCCAGGTAGACGCCAAACGCGGCGGGCACTGCGTCGCCGGGCAGCATCGCGGCAGCCAGCGACAGGACGGCTGGCGTGCTTTTTTGCGCGTAACCGCTGGGGGGATGGGCCGCTGCTGCCAGACTCGACAGCAGCGCCACGATGACGAGGCGTCTGAGCATTCTGTGTCTCTCCCGATCCGGATCGATCCCTACCGCGAGTATAGTGTTGAATCGTGATGTTGCTCAAATAGTGTAGTGCCGGGAGCGTGACCGCAGCGTGACCGGGCGGCGGGCGTCCCTCACGGCCAGAAATCGCGCGGCAGGTTGAGATCGTGGCGGGGCAGGCTGCCGGTGAGCGTTCCATCCACGAGCAGCGGGCGCAGCCGGAGCGCCGCGTCGTCGGCGGGGTCGAGCGTCCATTCCGCGATCTGGCGCAGGCGCGGCTGGCCGTCAAGCCGTTTGATCGCGGCCACAAACGGCAGGTGACCGGCCAGGGCGCGGTGAATCGCGGCCTGTTCGACGGCCGGCTGCTGTCTGCGGATCACCATGCCGAACGCGCTGCGCAGCCGGTCCGGCTGGCTGTCGCCGCGAAAAACCCACAGGTAACGCGGCGCGTCCTCGCGCGCCAGCGCATCCCATACCACCGCCGATTCGTCGCCGCGAATCTCGTCCACGATCAGCCAGTCCGGCGATTCGTCGAGCGCCGCCCGGATCGCGCTGGCAAAATCCTGACCGGCGCTGTCCGGCGTGGGTGGCAGCGGCACGCGCCGCGTCACGGCAGGCGGCAGGGCCATTTCGGCGGCCCGCTCGACAGCGATGATCGTGGGGGCGGGGCCCGCTTGGGCGCGTACCAGGCCGTCCAACAGCGCGGCGGCGAGCGTCGTTTTGCCCAGGCCAACATCCCCGACGATCAACAGCCCGTGTCCGGCGGTCAGGATGGCGAATAGCAGCGCGGCGGCCTGCGGAGACAACACGTCCCACCGGGTTTGCAGATCGTCCAATCGCACGGGCTGGCGCGGGTGCAGGCGGATTTCCAGGCTGTAGTCCAGGCTGACCGGCGGTGCGATCACGCTGAGACGCGCGGCGCGACCGGCCAGCACCACGCCGATTTCGAGAAACGGGTTGCTTTCCGCGATCACGGCCCCGGCTCCGGCCAGCACGCGCTGCAACACCCCTTCGAGGTGAAAACGGTCGTCAAACGCCGTGTCTGCCGGTTCCAGCCGGCCCATGCCGCGCCGGACGTGAATCATGTGCGGCCCGTTGACCGTGATCTCGGTCACGGAGTCGTCACCCAGCAGGTCATCCAGCGGGCCGAACGTGAACAGGTACCGGTACGCGGCGTCGATCAGGGCGCGTCTTTCGCGCGCGGAGAGCGTGACAGCCTCGACGGCCAGCACGTAATCCGCCACCTCGCCCAGCAGGTCGCGGCGCTTAACTTCGGTATCCAGGTCCAGCAAAATGTCGGCGCGGTGGGCGGTTTCGTCCTGGAATTGGCGCTCGACGCGCTCGCGCAGCGCCTCCAGCGAAAAATCCGGGCGACCGGGTCGCCCCGGCACAATCGAGGAGAAATTCGGCGGATCGGGGGGCGAGGTCATAACAACTCCTGTGAAAATAGCTTTCAGGCATCAGCGATCAGCTATCAGCCCAAGACGAGAACCCGTAAGGATGCGGCTGCCGAACCACAGGTTTGCCTGCGTCCCTGCGGAAAAACAATCGAACCATTCGATACACTCGTGGATGAAACCGCTTTGACATTGTCACACTACCTTGCTACCTTGTGGACAAATCATTCAGGGTTCGCACCACATGGGAAAAGAGGTTGTTGGTTGTTGGAGAAAGCGTGTACCCGCACCGGTTTGACCAACAACTAATCACCAAAAACCAACCTCTATGTGCGACTTCGTCCTGTTTCCTCCATCAGTACCGAAAAACTAGCCCAAATGGGCCTAATAAGCAAGCCGGGCGAACGGCGAATCGTGGTTAAACCTTTCGAGGTCCCGATTTGGTGGTATACTTCCTCTGTTTTGCTGGCGGAACACCAGAGGGGCAGGCCATGAGAATCGTTGTTACCGGTTCAATTGCGTATGACTACTTGATGCAGTTTCCGGGCCGTTTCCGCGATCACCTGCTGCCGGACAAACTCGACCGGATCAGCGTCAGCTTCCTGGTCGAGAGTCTGGTACGCGAACGGGGCGGAGTGGCGGCCAACATCGCGTTTAACCTGGCGCTGTTGGGTGAGCGCCCAGTGTTAATGGGTACGGTTGGGCATGATTTTTCTGAGTACCGCGCCTGGTTGGACGGGCACGGCGTCGATACCAGCGCCGTGCGCGAGATTCCGGACGTCTTCACCGCGTCGTTTTTCGCCAATACGGACGTTGAGAACAACCAGATCGGCTCGTTTTATACGGGCGCGATGGCGTATTCCAGGGATTACACCCTGGCGGAAGCGTTGGCCGAGACGCCTGACCTGGTCGTGATCTCGCCCAGCGATCCGACCGCGATGAGCCAGCTTGCCGACGAATGTCACGCCAGCAAACTGCCGTTTCTGTTTGATCCCAGCCAGCAGGTGATCTGGTTGGATGGCGCGTTTTTGCGGCACGGCATCGACCGCTGCCAGATGTTGATCGTCAACGAGTACGAATGGAGCATGATCGCCAACAAAACCAGCCTGACGCTCGACGAACTGGTGCGGGCGGGCAAGACGGTCATCGTCACGCACGGCAACGAAGGCTCACGCATTTTTGCAGGCGGCACGGAGTATCACGTTCCCGTGTTTCCGGTGTCCAACATCGCGGACCCGACCGGCGTCGGCGATGCGTACCGCGCCGGGCTGCTCAAGGGTATTGCATCCGGTTTCGGCTGGGTGCTGTGCGGGCAGATCGGCGCGCTCACGGCGGCGTACGTGTTGGAATGCAAGGGCACGCAGAATCATCACTTCACGCTGCCGGAGTTTGTGAGACGCTTCCGCACCGTGTTTGACGACGGCGGCGCGCTCGATCCCTGGATGCTGGCATGAGCGATGGTCGGGTTTACGAAACGCTGCGCCTGACGAATCGCGCGGTGATCCGCACGTTCTTGAACCAGGATCGTGCCCTGGCGGCGTATGCGCTGGGCGACCTGGACGACGCTTTCTGGCAAGACAGCGTGTTTTTCGGGGCGCGGCGCGGGCGCGAGCTGGTGTCGCTGGTGCTGTTGTATCACGGACTTGATCCGGTGGTGCTGACGGCGTTGGGCGAGCCGGATGGCGTGCAGGCGATTTTCGAGTCGTTTGTGCTGCCGAATGAGATTTATTACCTGTGGCTGCCGGACATGGAGCCGCTGCTTGACACCCTGTTCGAGCGCCCGAATATGCATACCGAATGGCGCATGGTGCTGGATGGCGCTGCGTTTGACCCGCCGCCACTGGACGCCGCGACACGCATCACGCCGGAGCAGGCCGATCTGCTGGCGGCGCTGTACCAGTATGCCGCCGATCCGGGGGAGGCGATTGTTGCCTTCAGCCCCTGGCAGATCGCGCACGGCATGTTTTACGGCGTGTGGGCGGACGGGGAGCTGGTCGCAACGGCGGGCACGCACGTCTGGTCAGTGGATGAAGGCGTGGCGGCCATTGGTAACGTGTTCACGCGGCCTGAGTTTCGCGGACGCGGTTACGCGACGCAGTGCACGGCAGCCGTCGTGGCGGGTGCGCTGGCGGCGGGTATCGACCCGCTGGTGCTGAACGTGCGTCATAGCAACGATGCCGCGATTCACGTATACGAAAAACTCGGTTTCCGGCGCTACGCCACTTTTTTGGAGGGGCCGGGCCTGAAGCGGGCGGGCCGTTGAGCGCGTGAGATTCAACATGCAAATGTGTCCCGCTGTGTTACAATCATCGGTTATCTATCGGAGGCACCTATCGTGGTGCACCGGCATGATATCGCGCCCCAGGGCGGGCGTGCAGTGAATCTAGCAAGTATAAGGAGAATTGCATGACGGTTGAGCATGATGTACGTGACTTGAGTTTGGCAACCGGTGGCCGGTACCGGATCGAGTGGGCCGAGCGGGATATGCCTGTTTTGCGTCAGATCCGCGAGCGGTTCGGAAAAGAACGCCCGCTGGAGGGAGTCCGGCTGTCGGCCTGCCTGCACATCACGACCGAAACAGCGAACCTGGCACGCGCCCTCCAGGCGGGCGGCGCGGATGTCGTGCTGACGGCGTCGAACCCGCTCAGCACGCAGGATGACGTGGCCGCGTCGCTCGTGTCCCACTTTGAGATTCCGGTGTACGCCATCAAGGGCGAAGACAACGCGACCTACTACGACCACATCAAACGCGCGCTGGACCACAAGCCGCAGATCACGATGGATGACGGCGCGGACCTGGTCAGCGAACTGCACAAGAACCGGACCGAACTGCTCGACAACGTGATCGGCGGGACCGAAGAAACGACGACCGGCGTGATCCGGCTGCGCGCGATGGCGCATGACGGCGCGCTGCGCTTCCCCGTGATCGCCGTGAACGACAGCATGACCAAACACCTGTTTGATAACCGCTATGGCACGGGCCAGAGCACGATTGACGGCATTATCCGCGCGACAAACGTGCTGCTGGCGGGCCGGACGCTGGTCGTCGGCGGTTACGGCTGGTGCAGTCGCGGGATCGCCATGCGCGCCAAGGGCATGGGGGCCAACGTGGTCGTAACCGAGATCGACCCGCTCAAGGCGCTCGAAGCGGTCATGGATGGCTTCCGCGTGATGCCGATGATCGAGGCCGCGCCGATTGGTGACATCATCGTGACCTCGACCGGCGACATCAACGTGGTCGACGTGCGTCATTTTGAAGTGATGAAAGACGGCGCTATCCTGGCCAACAGCGGGCACTTTAACGTCGAGCTGAACCTGCCGGGCCTGCGCGAGATCGCCGTTGGCGAGCCGCGCCGCGTGCGCCCGTTTGTCGACCAGTTCAAGCTCAAGGATGGCCGCGTGATCAACGTGCTGGCCGAGGGGCGGCTGGTCAACCTGTCGGCGGCGGAGGGGCATCCCGCCAGTGTGATGGACATGAGCTTCGCCAACCAGTCGCTTGGCGCGGAATACATTCTGAAAAACGGCAGCGAACTCGAAAACAAGGTTTACACCATTCCCCAGGCTCTCGACCAAGAGATCGCCCGGCTCAAGCTGGAGTCGATGGGCATCACGATTGACACGCTGACCGATCAACAGGTGCAGTATCTGAACCAGTGGCAGGAAGGCACCTAACCAGCGGCAGGCCGTGCCATCAGGGCGGCGGCGTCGCGTTGGCGCGGCGTTGGGTAATGCGTTCGGAGTGCGCTAAAATGGGAAGCTGCTGCCATCATCTGGTGTGCAACCAAAAGAGTAATGAGGAGATAGAGACAACATGAATCGTCGAAAGTGGATTCTTACCGGCCTGCTGCTGGCGGCGGTCCTGGTGGCGCTGGTTGGGCCAGCACACCGATCGGCGCAGGCGCAGGAAGCAACGGCGCGCGTGCGGTTTTTGCACGCTGTGCCGGGCGGCCCCAATGTAGACGTGTACCTGGATGGTGCAGTGGTCGCTTCTAACTTGGCGTATGGTGACGTGACGCCGCACATCAACGTGGCGGGCGGCGATCACCAGGTTGCGCTGCGGCAGACCGGGGCCGGGCCGGATGCGCCCGTGTTGATCGAAGTGCCGGTTCCGCTGGTGCCCAGCCTGGCGTTTACGGTGATCGCGCAAGGCGCACCGGGGGCGATTGAAGCGGCGCTCTATGAGGATATTCTGGACGAGATCGGCGTGGGTATGGCCCGCCTGACGGCGATCAACGCGATTGCCGACGCGCCACCGCTGGACGTCGTAACCAGCGAAGGCGGCCCCCTGCTGCAAGGGGTGAATTACGGCACCCAGTTTGGCACGGTCAACATTGGCACGGGCACGCAGAATCTGGTCGTGGTCCCGGCGGGCGGCGCGGTCGAAGGCGCGATCACGACGTTAGGCGACGTGCCGCTGCGCAGCGGGATGCTGTATACGTTCGTGATGCTCGGCACGCTGGAGGGCGACGTAGCCCCGTCGGCGATGGTCCTGGCAACGCCTGTGAACGGCGGCGCGGATTCGGTGCACGTGCAGGTTGCGCACGGCAGCCCGGACGTGCCGGCTGTGGACGTCTACGCCAACGATACGCTGATCGTGCCGTCGCTGGCATTTGGCACGGCGACCGGCCACATTGCGCTACCGGCTGGCGCGTATACCCTTGCGCTGCGTTCGGCGGGGACACCTGCCGCCGATACGGCTGTGCTGACTGCCGACGTGGAATTCTCCACTGCCGTTCCCGTCGTCACGGTCGTGGCGCTCGGCCAGATGGCCGATGAAACGCTGGCGCTGCAAGTCTTCCCGGATGACGTGGCGACTGTCACGCCGGACATGGCGCGGATTGCCGTGATCAACGCCGTGCCTGACAGCGAAGTGACGGTCGGGCTGTCCGATCCCTCGTCAACGGTGCTGGCATCCACGCTTGATTCCAGCCTGATGGGCCGCGTGGTCGATGTGGCAGCAGGCGAGTACATGCTGACGGTGAGCATCCAGGGCATCGATAACCCGGTCGATCTCGTCGTACCTTCCGAGACATACAACGGCGGCATGTTTTACGCCGTGCTGGTCTTTGGCGGCGGCGCGGGCAGCGTGCCCTACGACGCGCGCGTTACCGGCACCGAACTGAACGTGACGACCGCCAGTCTGCCTGCTGCGCCGGTGGCAGTCGCCGCAGCGCCGGCAGTCGAAGTGACCGAAGCGGCCCCGGTGGTCGAAGCAACGGAAGCCGTCTCCGTGCCGACCGAAGAGGTCCCCGCCGTGACGGAAGAAGCCCCCGCGCCCCAGGAGACTGAACTGGTTGCGCAGCCGTCCACCGGCAGCGAGTTGGTCGCCCAGGCGACCGAAGAAGTGACTCAGCCTCCGCAGCCGATTGTGCCGCAGGGGCAGCAGCCGGTGGCTTATGTCGAGCTGAACCCCGGCGCGAATCTCCAGTGCCGTGAACTGCCAGGCTCGGAAAAACGCTCGTTGGGCCTGATCCCCAGCGGCACGACGCTGACCGTGCTGGGCCGCACCGGCGAGCCGCTGGTGCCCGAAACCGGCAATGTCACGCCGGAACCGACTCCGGTTGTCGAGTCGATTGAAGACCTGTGGCTCTCTGTGTTGTGGGAACCGGAAAGCGGCGGTTACCTGCGCTGCTGGGTCGCGGCAGAGTTCCTGCGCGTCGAGTGGAAGGGCAAGCTGCTCAACGATTTGGACGAGCTGCTGGAACTGCCCGAAGTCCCGTTCAACGAGCCGGGTGAAGCGGTCAATACGGATGTGACGCCGCCGACGCCGCTGTTTGACGCGGTGATCGCGACGGTCGAGTTGGAGCCGGGCGTGAGCTTGCAGCTTCGCCGCTTCCCGCAGACGGACGCCGAGTCGCTGGACCTGGTGCCCGCCCGCGCGCAGTTGGAAGTGCTCGGTTATGCCGAATCGCCCAGCGAAGGGCTGATCGGCCAGCCGACAGACGTGAACTGGCTGTACGTGCGCTACCGCAAGGAAAACGGCGGCGCGACAATCGGGTGGGTGTCGGCGGAATACGTGTCACTTTCCAAGCTGGGACACCCCGTCGAGTTAACCGACCTGGTGGTGGTCGATACGACCGAAGGCGGCTACTACGAAGCGCCCGGCCAGGCTCCCCAGATTCCGATTGAGCAGCAGGAAGTGGTCGGCGTCGTGAACCTGAATCCCGGCGCGAACCTGAACCTGCGCGACCGTCCGAGCGCCGACGCGCGCGTGGTCGTGGGCATTCCCACCGGGGACTCGATGATCCTCAACGGGCGCAACGGCGACGGGACGTGGGTCCAGGTGACCTACGAGTCGGACGCGGGTAAACTCGAAGGCTGGGTGGCGTCCCAGTACCTGCTGGTGACGCGCGGCGGCCAGACGTATGACATCAAAGACCTGCCGATCTTGACCGGCGAAGAGGATACGATGGCCGGGTAGCAGCGGGCCATCATCGAAAACCGCACTGTGAAGGCAAAAGCCCCACTCCAACCGGAGGGGGCTTTTTTCGTGGGGCGAGCAGAGAACCTACCGCGTCCGAATAGCCGCGCGTACTGCCACGATGTTACTGGGCGTTGGCGGAATCGGCGATGCTTTGCAGCGAGCCGAGATCACGCGGGACGATGGTCCACTGGTTGCTATTGCCGTAACTGGCCAGGATGGTCGGCGTGCCGGTTACGCCGTTATCCGACGCGAACACCTGGTAGTCGCGCAGGAATTCCGAATACCGGTTGCTGGATATGCAGTCGATCAGGCTCTGGCTGTCCAGGCCCATGTCTTTGGCGGATGCGCGAATCTGCTGGAGGGAAAACGCCTGCGTGACCCCTTGCGAGCTGGCAAGGCGGAAGAGTTCCTCGCTCATTTCCCAGAACGATCCCTGCTCACCGGCACACAGCGCCGCCTGGGAGGCCATCTCAGAGTAGACGCTCCCGGTGTTGGTCGTCAGCACCATGCCAAACGTGGCTTTGCCGGTCAACACCAACTGGTTGATGATGCCCGGCAGCTCCGTGCTGTGGTAATCCTGGCAGTGCGGGCAGGCGTAGTCTGACACCATGACGAGGTGCAGCGGCGCGTTGGGATCGCCCAGCGTGACGATGTTGTTCTGGTCCACGTACCGCGCGACGCCCGGAACGGCCTCACTAGGGGCGTCCAGGGTGCGCGAGGATGCCGACTCCAGCGCCGGGAATGCCTGCGAGCCACCGGCCAGCGGCACACAATACTCCGGGAACGCGTCACAGCTTACGGCTTTGGTGCCGCCTGCGTTGCGCCAGTTGGCGATGATGAACACCGCGCCGATCACGAGCGTCACGATCAGGACGCCGAACAGGGCGTTTTCCTGCTGCCGCTGTTGCGTCTGGCGCTGGCGGCGTGTTTTGCCGACTTCGTAGGGGGTCCGCGCCCGCCAGGGCAGGCCGCGCTGATGGGTGGTACGGGTGGAATTCGCTGACATAGACGCTCACCTGTGATTGTATAAAATGGATAGTATTGAGAATTATAATAAATTTTGCGCGGAGTGGGCAGCGATCCGTCGAAATTGGTGGGAGGGAATCAAAACCGCCGCTTGCGCGTCACACGCACAAGCGGCGGATCGCAGGCGGAAAACGGGTTACTGCGCGGCGGCTTGGGCGGCGTCAGTCAGGGCTTTCATGTTCGCGTAGGCGCGCGCCTCGTATTGGAGCAGTATCCACTCGCCCGAATCGTCGTAACTGACGAGCAGCGCCGGTGTGCCAGTCACCCCATGATCCATCGCAAAGGTCTGGTAACCGTTGATCACGTTGGCGTACCGGTTGGAACTGATACATTCGAGCAACTTGTCACCGTCCAGCCCCATGGCGTTGGCCGACTGCTGAAGCTGTGTCAGCGCAAAGCCGGACTGCACGCCTTGCGAGCGCGCCAGCCGGAATATCTCGTCGCTCATCTCCCAGTACGCACCTTGCTCGCCCGCGCACAGGGCGGCTGACGTGGCCGCCTGTGAATACAAACCGCCGGTGCCGGTGGTCATCATCATGCCAACCGTCGCCTTGCCTGCCATGACCTCATTCTTGATGAATACATCCAGGTCAGAGGTATGGTAGGTGTTGCAGTGCGAGCAGGCAAAATCCGCCACAACGATAAAGTGAATCGGCGCATTCGGGTTGCCGATGAACGGCACCGTGCCATCCGCCACGCCGCGCACGACGCCCGCCGCGCCACTGCTCTCTTTATTGAGCGTGCGCACGCTGGCCGCTTCGAGATTGGGGAAATCAGCACTGCCGCCGGCCAGCGGGACGCAGTATTGCGGGAAGGCATCGCAGCTCACCGACTTGGTGGACCCGGCGTTTTGCCAATTGATCAGGACGATCAGGACGCCGACGACCAGCGCCGCCATGAGCACGATCAGCAGCGCATTGGCCTGCTGGCGGTGCTGCGCCTGGCGCTGGCGGCGTGTTTTGCCAACCTGATATTTCGCGCGGGCACGCCAGGGGACCGCGCCGTGTACGCTGCCGGATTGTTTCGAGTCAGTCGCCATCGTAGCCACTCATTTCTAGTTCAGCTCACCTGTTTTGATCGTTTCATCACAAACACCACTAATCTACCGCGTGATGGGGTGGTGTCAAAAAGCAATCAGGGGATGGGGGTTCCGGCGGCGACTATGATATACTTCGAATAGAACAAGGTTTTGTTAATAGTGGACCGTTCATAATGGAGGAAACAAAACGAAGTCGCACCATAGAGGTTGGTTTTTGGTGATCAGGTGTTGGTCAGACCGGCTACTTGCGCACGCGCTTTTACCAACAACCAACACCTGACAACTTTTTTCCCATGATGCGAGTTCTAACCGGTTTGTCCACAAGATGGACCGTTCACCGGCAGGATGAACACGGCTCTCAAAGGATTTTAGAATGCGTGCAACTGACATCATCGAAAAAAAGCGAGATGGCGAGGCGCTGACGACCGGCGAAATCCGCTGGTTTGTGCAAGGCTATACCCAGGGAGAGATTCCCGATTACCAGGCGGCGGCGTGGTTGATGGCCGTTTTTCTGCGCGGCATGACGCGCCGCGAAACGCTCGATCTGACGCTGGCCATGGCCGAAAGCGGCGACCAACTCGACCTGTCGCCGGTGATCGATTACGCCGTCGATAAACACTCGACAGGCGGAGTCGGGGACAAGGTGACGCTGGTCGTGCTGCCGGTCGTCGCGGCGGCGGGCATTCCGGTCGCCAAGATGAGCGGGCGCGGCCTGGGATTCTCCGGCGGGACGCTGGACAAACTTGAATCCATCGCCGGGTACCGCGTGCAGCTCACCGACGACGAGTTTTTGCAGCAGGTACGCGATCACGGGATCGTGTTGTGCGGGCAGACGAAAAGTCTGGCCCCGGCGGATGGCGCGCTGTACGCGCTGCGCGACGTGACCGGCACAGTGCCCAGCCTGCCACTGATCGCCAGCAGCATCATGAGCAAAAAACTGGCATCCGGCGCGCAGGCGATTGTACTGGACGTGAAGGTCGGCATGGGCGCGTTTATGAAACGCGTGGACGAAGCGCGCGATCTGGCGCAGATCATGGTCGATATCGGCGCGGGGGCCGGGCGGGAGATGGTCGCCGTGCTGTCGGATATGAACCAGCCGCTGGGGTTTGCAGTCGGGAACGCGCTCGAAGTGCGCGAAGCAATCGACGCGCTGAACGGCGGCGGCCCGCTCGACCTGCGCGAGCATTGCATCGCCATCGCCGGGCACATGATCCGGTTGGGGCGGCGGGATAAGAGCGAATACGCGCTGGCCGAAGCGATGGCCGACGCCGCCGATCTGATGGATAACGGCGCAGGGCTGGCGAAGTTCCGCGAACTGGTCGCCGCGCAAGGCGGCGACGTGAGCATGGTAGACCATCCCGAAAAGCTGCCGCAGGCGCGCATCCGCGAGGACTCCGTCGCGGAGAAATCCGGTCACATCGCGCAGATCAACGCGCTGCTGGTCGCGCAGGCCAGCCTGGAACTTGGCGCGGGGCGCGCGCGCAAGTCCGACCCGGTCGATCCGGCGGTAGGGGTCGTGGGTCACCACAAAGTCGGCGATCATGTGGCGGCGGGTGACGTGATGTTCACGATCCACGCCAACGACGAGCAGGCGCTCAGCCGCGCGCGCGACCTGCTGCGGCAGGCCCCGGTGCTCCGCGACCGCGAGCAGCAGCCGCTGCCCGCCTTTTACGACACGATCATGACGGCGTCGGCACAAGCTCACCTGGATGGATGAACGCGCGGCATGTGTCGCAGCCCGTGTGCCGCAGCCTATGCGCCGCAACACGCGCGGCGGTTGTGCGTATGTATGATCAGGGAGGCTATCGCCAGTTGAGGTTTGAAACGCGGAGCTGAGTTATGTCTGTCTTGAATGCGTTTAGTGCCGTAGGAAAGGCCTTGAAAGTGTTGACGGTTGCCGAAGGCGCGATCAAACGCGCCGAGTCCGGCGAGCCGTCCGAGTCTGTGGAGGAGTTCGCCATGAGCGAAGGAAACGAAAAACGTACCGTCGTCGAGGAGATCGAAGTCGAGACGAAGAACCTGGTCGAGCGCGTCAAACAGCTTTTGCACGAGGGCAACATTCGCACGCTGCGCGTCAAGGATCGCAACGGCAAATACCTGGTCGAAATACCGCTGACGGTCGGCGTGCTGGCGGGCGGTGTATTCGCCATGACTGCGCCCTGGCTGGTGGCGCTCAGCGCGTTGGCCGGTCTTGTCGTCGACGTGAAGATCGAAATCGTGCGCGAAGTCGATGACGAGTCCGAAGACGCGCCGGACGACGCGCCGGGCGACACGAGCGACTGAGCGCCGGGTTCCACGTCTAGCCACAGAGCGACCCGCCGGGTGTCGGTGGGGCGCTCTGTTGATTTTGGGGCAGCAGGAGAGGGCGATTCATGGCAGGCAGTGAGGAGGGTACGCTGGCCGGGCTGCGCGTGCTGGATTTTTCGCGGATTCTGGCCGGGCCGTTTTGTTCGATGATGTTGGGCGATCTGGGCGCGGACGTGATCAAAATCGAGAGTCCCGCCGGGGGCGATGGTACGCGCCAGTGGGGGCCGCCCTGGTGGGGCGATGAAGAAGACGCGGCGAGCACTGCCAGCGCGTATTATCTCAGCGTGAACCGCAACAAGCGCAGCGTGACGCTGAATCTCAGAAACGAGGCGGGGCAGGCGCTGGCGCGCGACCTGGCAGCGCGCAGCCACATCGTGCTGGAAAACTTCAAGCGCGGGCAGATGGCGCGTTTCGGCCTGGGGTACGACGATCTGCGGCGGGTCAACCCGGCGCTGGTGGTGTGCAGCATCACGGGCTTCGGGCAGACCGGGCCGTACCGCGACCGCCCCGGCTACGACTACGTGATCCAGGCGATGAGCGGACTCATGTCAATCACCGGGCCAGAGGAAGGGCCGCCGTACAAGGTCGGCGTGGCGATCTCGGATGTGATTGCGGGGTTGTTTGCCTGCTCGTCGATTCTGGCGGCGGTGCGGCACGCGGAGCGCACGGGTGAGGGACAGTATATCGACGTGTCGCTGCTGGATACGCAGATCGCGGCACTGGTGAATGTCGCCAGCAATTACCTCGTGGCGGGCGAGACGCCGCCGCGTTTTGGCAACCAGCATCCCAACATCGTGCCGTACCAGACGTTTCGCGCGTCGGATGGCGAATTTGTGGTGGCGGTGGGCAGCGATGAACAGTACGCGCGGTTGTGCGCGTTGATCGAACGGCCTGATCTGGGCGACGATCCGCGTTTTGCCAACAACCCGGCGCGCGTCAAACACCGGGACGCGCTGGTGCCGATGTTACAGACGGTGTTCGAGCGGCGTCCCGCTGCGGCGTGGGTCGAGGCGCTGCTGGCTGCCGGAATCCCTGCCGGGCCGATCAACAACATTCCCGCGATCCTGAACGATCCGCATGTCCGGGCGCGGGGCCTGGTCCACGAAGCAGCGGACGGGCTGCGTCTGGTCGGGCCGCCCGCCAAACTGTCGGACCGACCCGCGGCGGTGCGGTCGCTGCCGCCGGCGTTGGGCCAGCATACGGACGACGTGCTGCGCGAGGTGCTTGGCCTGGATGACGATGCGCTGGCCGCGTACCGCGCCGAGGGCGCGATCTGACGCGGTGCGTCCCGGCATGTCACGGGCACGTGAAATTAGCGTGGTCGGCCTGTTGGGTGAGCGTGAAAAAGGCGTGGCGTCCGTCGCCGCCGCAGCCCAGCCGGAAGTAAAAATACTCGGTCGTGGGCGCGTTCAGCACGGCATTGATGGCCGCTAAGCTGGGTGACGCAATCGGGCCGGGCGGCAGACCGGCGTTCAGGTACGTGCTGTAGGACTGGTTCGGCACGCCGGTCAGGCCGTAATAATCGCCCTGCGTGATGTTCGGCCACCAGCGCCCGTCACGCGCATTGCCGATGGCGTACTGCACGGTCGGATCGGCGTCGAGGTTCATCGGCAGGCGCAGCCGGTTGAGGTAGACCGACGCGATAACCGGCGCTTCGTCCATCACGGCGGCCTCGCGCTGCACAATCGAGGCCAGGATCACGACCTCGTACAGCGTCAGCCCCTGCGCCTGCGCCTGGATGATCATGGCGTCGGTGACGTGTGCGTTGAAGTTGCGCAGAAGCTCGTCGCGCAGTTCGAGCGGCGTGATGCCGGGCGGGAGTTTGTAGTCGTCCGGGAACATGAAACCTTCCAGCGAGGGCGGTTTGCCGTTGCTGAGCGTGCCGGGGATGCCCGCGCGAGCTTGAAACTCCGGCGGGATCGGCGCGCCGGGCCCGGCGACCGCTAAAAAGTCGCTGCCGTTGAAGTCGAGCAGCGTATTGCCGTCCACCGCGTTTTCTGCGACTTCTTCCAGCCGCCAGCCCGCGATGATGCGGAACGGGATCGTAGCGGCGCTGGCGTCGGTCAGGGCGTAGGCGATCTGCTCGATGGTCTGCGTCTGCTGCAAAAAGTAGGTCCCCGCTTCGAGCTGGCTGTCCAGGCCGTAGTAGCGCACGTAATCGACAAACAAGTCAGGATTGGTGATCAGGTTGTCCAGCAGCAGGTTGCGCGCGATGACCGCGGCGGTATCGCCGGGTTGGACTTCAAAGCGGTGGTAGGATGGATCGGCCCCTGCCGGGGCGGTCAGTTCGTTTTCGTGCTGGGCGAGTGAAATACGCAGCCGGATCGCCGTGACCGGGTTCAGCCCTTCCTGCCGCGCCCACAGATACAACCCGCCGCCGACCACGCACGCGACCAGCGTGCCGCTCAGCACCAGTACCGTCAGAATCGTCGCCATCACGCGTGTCGTTGTGCGCATCCGTGCTCATCTCCGAGATCGTGCCGCCCAATCACCGGGGATTATAGGCGCAAACCGCGCGGGATGAAAAGGGCGGTTGGGCTACGCTGCGACTACGCAGCGCGTTGTCACTACGCGGCGCGACGCTCAGTAGACCTCCGGCACGAAGGTCTGATCGGACATCGGCGGGCGCACGTACCCGATGTTCTCCTGGCGCGGCGGCAGCTCGATCGGCTCGGGCGTCAGGTCCTTATACGGGATCAGGCTCAGCAGGTGGCTGATCACGTTGAGGCGCGCGCGTTTTTTGTTGTCGGCGTTGACCACGTACCAGGGTGCTTGTTTGATGTCGGTGTGGGCCATCATGTCGTCTTTGGCCTTCGAATACTCGACCCACCGCGCGCGCGATTCCAGGTCCATCGGGCTGAGCTTCCAGCGTTTGGTCGGATCGTCGATGCGCGCCTGGAACCGCCGCTCCTGCTCGGCGTCGCTGACTGAGAACCAGTATTTGATCAGGATGATGCCGGAGCGGACGAGCATCCGCTCGAATTCCGGGCACGAGCGCAAAAACTCGCGGTATTCGTCTTCGGTGCAGAAGCCCATCACGCGCTCGACGCCCGCGCGGTTGTACCAGCTCCGGTCGAAGAGCACGATCTCTCCGGCGGCGGGCAGGTAGGCCGCGTAACGCTGGAAGTACCACTGTGTTTTTTCGCGCTCGGTGGGCGTGCTCAACGCGACGACGCGCGCGATACGCGGATTCAGGCTCTCGGTGATACGTTTGATCGTGCCGCCCTTGCCTGCTGCGTCGCGTCCTTCGAAGATCAGCACTACTTTCAGCCCGCTGAACCTGACCCACTCTTGCAGCTTGACCAGCTCGATCTGGAGCCGGGCCAGTTCCTTCTCGTATTCTTTCGTGCCGATTTTGCGGACCTCGCCGGTCCGCCCGTCGACGTTCTGCGTTTTTTCCGTCGCCTCAACCGTCTTGGTCTTGCGTTTTTTGGACATGGCCGATCCTCTGTATCATCCTCAACAATTTTCTTACCATTATAACGGTTACGTGATCCCGAACAAGCGGCATGGAAATCGACGGACATTTCGCGTATAATGCGGCGCTCCGCCGGTTTTGGCGAGCAAAAAAAGGAGCGGAAACTCATGTCACAGGCAATTCGCGTGCGGGCGAGTGGTATTGTCGTGCAGGATGATGCCGTGCTGTTGATCGAGTGCCGGGATGACGTGGTCGGGCTGCACTACAATCTGCCGGGCGGCGGCGTGGAGCCGCGTGAAGCCGTGATCGACGCCGTGCGGCGCGAAGTGTACGAGGAAACCGGGCTGCGCGTCGGGGTGGGGCGCTTGCTGCTGGCCATCGAAAGCCGCCCCACCAGCCCGCTTGCCGACCAGCCGCACTCGATCGGGTTGGTGTTTGCGTGTGAGGCACGCAACGGGCACGCGCCGGACGTACCCGCTCATCCTGATCTGTACGAAACGGGCCTGCGCTGGGTGCCGGTAGATGACCTGCCCACGCTGCCGCTGCTGCCGAACGTCGGCGCAGACCTGCGGGCGGTGCTGCGCGGTGATCTGGCGGCAGGATCGTTTGTGGTGTCGGATGATGACGCGTACCTGGGCCGGTTCGACGGCACGCAGGCGTAAGCCTCACCCCGCGTCCTCCGCCGGGGCGACCGGGTCGGGCCACGCGAACCCCTCATCACGCAGCGCGTCGAGAAAGGATTGCAGGATCACGGCAGCGGCAGCGGCATCGATCCGGTCGGGGCGGTCGCTGCCCGCGTCGGCCAGCAGTTCGGCGGCTTCCTGCGAGGAATAACGCTCATTCCACAAGTAGACGGGCACGCTGATCGCGGCGGCCAGCCGGGACGCCCACAGCCGCACGCGGTCCGCCTGGGTGTAACCCGTGATCTCCGGCGGCGATTCCGGCAGCCCGACGACGAGGCCCGCCGGGCCGTATTCCGCGATGATGGCGTTGA